>JAVEEO010000460.1 GCA_030840415.1 Pseudonocardiales bacterium
GGCCCTGTAGAGGAGCGGCTGTTCCGTGCCGTCAACCGGCTGCCGGACGGGTGCTACCTGCCCGCCTGGGTCCTGATGCAGGCAGGCAATCTCGCGGCGGTGCCGGTGGCTGCCGGGTGCGCGGTACTGGCCGGACGCGACAGGCTGGCCGTACGGATGGCGCTGGCCGGTGTCAGTACCTGGACGTTGTCCAAGCTGATCAAGCGGAGCTACCGCCGTCCCCGGCCGCCGGCGCTGATCGAGGATGCCCGCAGCCGTGGGCCGGAGCCTTCCGGGCTCGGCTACGTCTCCGGTCATGCCGGAATCGCGGTAGCGATCGGCGCCGCTGGCTGGGGATACCTGGACACACCTGGACGGCTCGCCTTGCTGATGATGGTGCCGACAGTCGGACTGTGCCGGATCTATGTCGGTGCCCACCTGCCCCTGGATGTCGTGGGCGGCGCGGCTCTGGGGCTCACCGCCGATGCGATCTTCGCCGGCTTGCTGCCAGCACCGGTCGGCGGTCTCCGATACCGGTGAGCCTGATGCCGCCTCACCGGTCTCGTCAGGGCCATAGGTCACCAGCCCCGGTTGCGGTTCCGGTGCCGCCGAGCGGTGATCAGGGACCTTGGCCCCTACGCGACGGCACGCCCGGGCGGTGGACTGGTCACGTCCGGGACCGGGGGAGGGCGTCATGAACACGCCTCAGATCGTGGTGGGGATCGACGGCTCGCGGGCCGCCGAACGAGCGATGCTGTGGGCGGCCGAGGAGGCCGGCCGGCGTGGTGCGCGATTGCTGATCGCGCACGCCGGAGATGTCGACTCGAACGCCGGCACGGCGGGGCCGACCGATTACGCCCGGGCGCTGATGGTCGACGCGCAAACGGCTGTGGACGACTCGGGGATCGGCTGCGAGGTCGCAACCTTCCTCGACGACGAGGAACCGGTGCGATTGCTGAGCCGGCTGAGCAGGCAGGCCCAACTCGTCGTGGTCGGTTCACACGGCGTGGGCCGGCTGGCCGGAGCCTTCCTGGGCAAAGCCGCCTACCGCGTCGCGACGCACGCCCACTGCCCGGTCGCCCTGGTCCCTGCCGCTTGGGAGCCAGCGGGAGCGGCACAGCCGGTGGTGGTGGGGGTCTCGGCGACCCCGGCGGCCTCGAGTGCGCTCGACTACGCCTTCGCCGAGGCCGAGCTCCGAGGCGTACCGCTGACAGCGGTTCGCAGTTGGTGCCGGGCGGACTGGAGTCCAGCATCGCCGACCGCTCTCTACGAGAGCGGTGACCGGTTCGAGAACAGGCAGGCAGAGCGTGCGCAGTTGATCCTCCGGCCGTTCCTGGACGCGCACCCGTCGGTCGAGGTGGCCACCGTGGTGACGGGTGAGCCGATCGAGGACGCGCTGCTGTCGGCGGCGCGGGAGGCCGATCAGCTGATCGTGGGATGCCGTTCGCGCAGCGGGCGCCGGCAGTCACGGCTGGGCTGGACCACCTCCCGGTTGATGCACGAATCACCCTGCCCGGTCATCGTGATCGGCCCCCCGAGTTCGACCTCCGTCACCACCACCCAGCTGAGCGCGGTCGGTTCGCCCGCACCGGCGTCGGGGCGCGAACGGTGAGGCGGCGACGCCGAGCCGCCGATCGGGAGTGGGAGCGTCGACGAGGCCGAGGCCCGCGTCGTGGTCGGCATCGCCGATCCGGAGATCGACGCGGCGGCGCTGCCCTGGGCAGCGATCGAGGCACGATTGCTCGAAGTACCGCTACTGATCGTGCACGCCGCCGTCCGGATGCCGAGGATGGAACGAAGCCTGGCCGCGCACCCTGCCGGCACCGGCGCCGTGACGCAGGCCGACATCGCAGCCAGGTCAGTGATAGCAGAGGCGATCCGGCACGTCCGGGCGATCAGCCCGCCGGAGCTGCCGGTTTCCGGCGAGGTCGCCGACGGCACTCCGGCCGCCGTCCTGCTCCGGATGGCGGCACAGGCCCGGATGATCGTGCTCGGCTCGCGCCGGTTGGGCGGGTGGGGCTCCTTCCTGCTCGGTTCGAACGGGCGAGCTGCCCGGTGATCCTGGTGCGCGCCGTGCCGTCCGTCGACGGCGGCAGCCGAGTGGTGGTGGGAGTGGATTGCGAGGAGGACGCAGTGCTCTCCTTCGCATTCGGCTATGCCCACCGCCATCATGCCGGGCTCGCGGCGGTGACGTGCTGGAAGCCGGACCTGCTGGACCCCACCAGCTTGCTGGAGGAGACAGCCGTGGCCGAACGGGCAGCCGTCACCGGGCTGTTGGAGCAGCGGCTTCGGCCGTGGCGGCAACTGTTTCCCGACGTGCCCGTACTGGCCATGGTTCCCAAGCGCTGGCCCGTCGAGGGCCTGGTCTCGGCCGCGCTGGATCAGCGGTTGCTGGTCGTCGGGCGACGTGGGCAGTCATCCGATCAGCGGGCCGTTGCTCGGTGCGGTCAACCTGGGGGTGCTGCACCGTTGCCAGTGCCCGGTGGCGATCGTGCCGGTGGTTGCCACCGCACCGGCGGCCGGCCGCGCCGCCGAGGCGATTGCGCACCACTCCTGACCCGGGGCGGGCGGGCCGGCCGCGTCCCGGTCAGCCGGCGTGCAGCACGGCAGCACCGCTGAAGCGGCCGTGCGCGAGATCAGCCAGCGCCCGATCGGCCTGGCTCATCGGATAGGGGCGAGTCGTCGCTCGGATGCCGAATCGCTGCACCAGTCCGAGGAACTTCTCGCCGTCGTGCCGGGTGTTGGCCGTCACGCTGCGCAGCACCTTCTCCCCGAACAGCTCGACGTCGTAGCGAATCCGCTCGATGTCGCTGAGCCAGATGCCGGCAACCGCCAAGGTGGCGCCGCGATCGAGGGCTCGCAGGGCAACCGGCACCAGGTCACCGGCCGGGGCGAACAGGATCGCCCCGTCCAGAGCTTCCGGCGGTTGGTCAGTGGCGCCGGCAACCGAGTCGACACCGAGTTCGGCAGCCAACCGCGCGTTGTGCTCGCCGCGGGTCAGCACGTGCACCCTCATTCCGAGATGAAGGGCGAGTTGCGCGGTGAGGTGGGCGCTGCCGCCGAACCCGTAGATGCCCAGCCGTCCGCCGGGCGGCACCGCGGCGGTCAGCAGGGCGCGATAGCCGATGATGCCGGCGCACAACAGCGGGGCCGCCTGCTCGTCGGCGATCCCGGAGGGCAACCGGTAGCAGAATCGTTCGTCGGCGATGCAGTAGTCGGCGTAACCGCCGTCGACGTCCCAGCCGGTGAACCGGGGGCTCAGGCAGAGGTTTTCCCGTCCGGTGCGGCAGAACCGGCAGCTCTGGTCGGTCGCGGCCAACCAGGCCACGCCGATCCGGTCGCCCGGCGCGAACCGGGTGCATCCCGGACCGCAGGCCTGCACCACGCCGACGACCTCGTGCCCCGGCGTCACCGATGGTCGCCGGGGAGCGAGGTCACCCTCAGCCAGGTGCAGATCGGTGCGGCAGACCCCGCAACAGGAAACTCGGACCAGGAGTTCGCCCGGCCCGGGAAGTGGAGCCGGTCTCTCGAGCCGTCGTAACGGATTCCCGTCGATGGCACCCGGCCGGTCCACCACCCAGGCCAGCACCCTCAGCGCACCCGCTCAGGTGTCGGCGTGTTCACCGGCGACGTCGGCAGGACCGGAGCCGGCGTCGGGCGAGCCGGATCGGGACCGCCGTTGTCCAGCCGGAACGGCGGATACGCATCGGTCAGCAGCGCCACATAGGCCAGTACCCGGAAGCACCATCGGTTCAACCCCATCAGGAAGTCGAACAGCGGACGTGGGTAGCTGCCGGTCACCGCGAGAATGACGGCTGCCACGATGGCCAGGATGGCGATCAGGCCGCCGCCACCGAAGGTCCGCCAGCCCTCGTTCGAGCCGAATCCCCAGCCGCCGGCGAACACCGCCACGATGATCAGGTGCGGCAGCGCGAGCAGCCACCACTTGACCAGTACCAGCCCCCGGGACAACCGCTCCGGGTAGTCGACGGTGAAGGTCGCCGGGTAGGAAGGGTCATCGGCCAGGCTGAAGGGCGGGTACCGATCGGTGGCGAATGCACCGTTGGCGTAGAAGCTGACCCGCCACGTCCAGCGCATCACGCCGACCGCGTAGTCGAACAGGGATCTCGGATAGCGGCCGGTGAACAGGATCGCAAATCCGGAGATCACCGTGGTCACCACCAGGGCGAGCCACAGGAAGACCAGCACGATGAAGTGCGGTATGGCCAGAAGCCACTTGACCAACCACAGCCAACGGCTCAATGGCTGATCGAGCTCACCGCTCAGCCGTGCGGGGTAGTACGCCTCGGTGACCATGGCATGTCAGTCCTTTCCATACTTTCTGCAGGTGATCCTGGATTCAGTAGGCGATCAAGCCCGAAGGCAGCGGCTGCTCGGCCCGGTCGACCTCGGTGGTGGCTGCCGGTTCCTCGGCAAGCACCGCCTCGCCTACCACGGCGACGGTGCTCGGAGTGCGGTGCAGCGCTCCGCTGATCACCGACCCGAGGGTTGCGGGCAGGTACCGGCCGTGCCGGTGCTGTCCCAGCACCAGCAGGTCCGAGGGCCGGCAGAACTCGCTGAGCACTCCGACCGGCTGGCCGGCCAGCACCACCGGGTTGAGGTCGAGGTCGGTGCACTGCGGGGCAACAGCGGCCAGCAGAGCCGAGATGCGCCGGCTTTCACGGGCGATCCGCACTGCTGGTACCGCGGATTCCGGGTCCTCGACAGCGCCGCGGAGATGTGGCCAGCGCGGCGGTTGCCAGGCGTGCACCACCCGAAGACCGGCCTGGTTCAGCCGCGCCTCGCTGATCCCGAACTCCAACGCGCGCATCGACGTCGGCCGGTCACCGAAGGCAACGACCACCCGCTCGATCGGCCTGCCCGCCCCGGCGCCGTCCGGAGCCACCGCAACCACCGGATTGTGCGCATGCGCCATCACCGACTGGCTCAGCGAGCCGACCAGGTGGGCGGCAATGGCGCCCCTGCCCTGCCGGCCGAGCACCGTCAGGACGCAGTTGGCCGACATCGAGACCAGGGCACGGTGCGGACTGCCGAGGATCAACCGGCCACGCACCTTGATCGTGGGATCGAGGCTGCGAGCCCGAGCTACCGCATGGTCGAGGATCGGCCGGGCGAGTTCGCGCAGCCCCTGCCTGATGTTCGGTGTGGTGGTCCACAGGCCTGCCGCGATTTCGCTGACATGCACCAGAAGCACCCCGCAGTCCCTGCGGCGCGCCTCGGCCATCGCCCAGTCGACGGCAGCCTTGGAATGAGGCGAGCCGTCGACTCCGACGAGAATCTCTTCCGCGTGCGTCATGGGGCTCACTCACCTGTCACGTGCTCAATCGATCTCGCCATCGATGATCCGGCCGTGGACTCGATGCGGTAAGAGGCCGAAAGTCCCTGTCTGCCGGGGCCCGGCCAGAACACGGAGGTCGACTCCGCCAGCGGTCTGGGCGAGGTCGAGGCAAGCCGGAGACTGGCCGCGGGCGGGCGCAATCAACTGAACGCCACGACCGAACGCCGGATGCTGGCTACGGTCTGGGAGCAGGTCATCGATCGGGTCATCCTCGTGCTGCTCGTCGCAGCCATCCTCACCCTGGCCGTCGGCGACCTGGCCGACATGGCTGTCATTCTCGCGGTGATCGTCCTGAACACCACGCTGGGCACGGCACAACAGCTCCGCTCGGACCGGGCGCTGGCTGCGCTGTCCGCGATGACCGCGCGGCGGGCCACAGTGTTGCGCGACGGTCGGCTACGCGACATCGACGCCGGCGAGGTGGTGGTCGGCGGCCTCGTCGAACTGACCGCCGGTGACATCGTGCCCGCCGATGCGGTGATCGACCGGTGCGAGTCGTTCACGGTGGATGAGTCGATGCTGACCGGGGAATCGGTTCCGGTCGGCAAGGAAACCGGTGATGGCATCCTTGCCGGCTCAGTGGTGACCCGCGGGCGGGCGCACGCTCTGGTGATCGCGACTGCCCACGCCACCATGATGGGCGGAATAGCACACAGCCTGCACAGTCAACCCGCGTCCGGCACCCCCTGCAGGTGCAACTGTCGGATCTGGGACGCCGGCTTGCCATCGGAGCCAGCCTGACCGCGGTGATCGTGATCGGCCTGAACCTGTGGATAGGCCGGGGGTGGGAGACGAGCCTGGTGCTGGGCATCAGCCTGGCGGTGGCCGCGATTCCCGAATCGCTGCCAGCGGTGGTCACGCTGTCGCTGGCACTGGCCGGGCGCGCCCTCGCCGGGGGCCGCAAGCTGTCAGCGGTGGAGGCACTCGGATCGATCAGCGTGCTGGCCATGGACAAGACCGGAACGCTGACCGAGGGGCGGTCGGGACCTTCGACTCATGACAGGCAACCGGGCCGGTCAGCAGGATGGGCCTACGCGAGGTCAGCCGAGCCCACCGCTGGTGGGTGGGCGAGTGTTCGGAGGCGACAATGGCAAGCACCGGTGACTGGCTCCTGGTCCGGGCGCGCACGGACTCCACGCATGGCCGGCGAGGCCAGATCCTGCAAGTCCGCGGAGACCACGGTGGGCCGCCCTACCTGGTTCACTGGGCTGACACCGGTGCGCAGGCACTGGTCTTTCCGGGCCCGGACGCCCAGGTGCTGACCGAGGCTGAGATCTCCGAGTTGGACCGCCAGCAGGAGCAGCGGATCGGCCGCGTGCAGCAGGAGATCTCGGCGTCCCAGAGCGCTGCCTCCGCCCGCGGCTGACCGGCTCCGGACAGGTTGCCGCCGAACCGCGACACCGAAACCATGACCGAGCCCTCAGTGCGGCCACGCCCGCACGATGCCGCTCGTCCTGCCGACTCGGCGACGCCTCGGTGGCGTTCGCCGCCGCGCTGGTCTACCTCCCGGCCCTGCACCCGGTGTTCGGCACCGCGGCGCTGTCACCGGGCGAGGTGCTGCTCGTGGCACCGTTTCCGTTCCCCGTATGGGGGGCCGACGAGTTGCTTCGGGTGCGGTTACGCCGCCGCACCGGGTAACGACCGGCTCGGGTACCACCGGCAGGAACGGCAGCGGGGGGTTCGGCCTTCCTGGAACGAATCCTCATTGAAAGTCTCCGCAATCTCGCTCGGCCGGCGGAACTCGAGCGGACGTCGGGGTCCTGGTGCGCCGCTTGCGCAGCGGCGCTGGCAAGGGTTGCCAGCCGAGTCGGGAACTGCTGGTGGATTTGCGACATTGGGTCTAGCCTGCACGGTGGAACGACTGACGAGCGTGGGGGCGGCATCAGTCATGACCGACAATCCAGCGATTTCTCATCGATCGCGCAGTAGCAGCGAATCGAGTTCTCCAGAGTCATCAGGTGATGGACTCTCCCAAGGGGGCGGCCCTCAACTCGGTTTAACAGAACTCCTCGACCAGATGGTGTCTCGCGCGCAGGACGTGCGCGGCATCGAGGACAAGCTGAACGGCCTGCTGGCCGCCAACCGGGCTATCATGGGGCAACTCGAGCTGCCGGGGGTGCTCCGGCAGATCGTCCGGGCGGCCTGTGCCCTGGTGGATGCCCGCTTCGGGGCACTGGGGGTGATCGGCCCGGACGGGGGACTGGAGCAGTTCGTGCACGAGGGCATCGACGCCGAGACCGCCGCCCGGATCGGATCGCTGCCCAGGGGGCGGGGGTTGCTGGGCGCGTTGATCGACGATCCCCGCCCCATCCGGCTCGGCCGGATCTCCGACGACCCACGGTCGGTCGGCTTCCCGCCGCACCACCCGCCGATGGACAGCTTCCTGGGGGTCCCGATCAGGATCCGGGACGCCGTCTTCGGAAACCTGTACCTGGCCGGCCGCGGGTCCGGTGATTTCACGGCCAACGACGAGGAGTTGATCACCTCGGTGGCGGCGACGGCTGCCATCGCCATCGAGAACGCCCGCCTCTACGAGGAGGGTCGTCGGCGCCAGCGTTGGCTGCACGCCTCGGCCGAGATCAGCCAGCAATTGCTTGCCTACTCGGGCGAGGACCCGCTCAGCATGATCGCCCGGACGGTCCAGGAGTTGGCCGATGCCGATGTGGTCACCATCGTGCTGCCGGCCTCGATGCCCGGCGAGCTGATGATTGAGGTTGCCGCCGGCCTGGCCGCTGACACCTTGACCGGCATTTCCTACCCCAGCGAGCGGAGTGTGGCGGCCGCGACGCTCGATACCAGCGAGCCCATCCTGATCGATAACATCGCCGACCAGAGCGACTTCATCCTGCACATGCGCTCGTTCGTCCCGGCGGGCGCGGTCATGGCGCTCCCGCTGACCGGGCGGAGCAAGCCGCGGGGTTCCCTGCTTGCGGTCCGGCTGGCCGGCCGGCGCAGCTTCACCTCGAGCGATCTCGAGATGGCGATGGCCTTCGCCAACCACGCGGCAGTCGCCCTGGAGTTGACCGAAGCCCGGGCCGACCAGCAGCGGGTGATCCTGCTGGAGGATCGCGATCGGATCGCCCGTGACCTGCACGATCACGTCATCCAGCGGCTGTTCTCGGTCGGCCTGAGCCTGCAGAGCCTGCAGACGCGCGAGCGGAACCCGGTCGCGGCCGGCAAACTGGAACAACTGGTATCCGAGATCGATGACACGATCAGCCGGATCCGGACGTCGATCTTCAACCTGCGCGGGTCCTTGTCACCGTCGTCGACGTCGGTGCGGGCACAGTTGCTCGATGTGATCGCCGATCAGAGCGGGCAGCTCGGGTTCGACCCGACCGTGCATTTCTCCGGCCCGGTGGACTCCCTGGTCGACGCTTCGCTGGCCGATGAGCTCAGCGCGGTTCTGCGTGAGGCACTGAGCAACGTCGCCAGGCATGCGAGGGCAGGCACCGTCGAGATTCTGCTCTCGGTGACTGCCGAACGGCTGCTGCTCCAGGTCAGCGATGACGGGGTCGGCCTGGGCGACGTGACCCGGCGCAGTGGGCTGGACAACCTGGAGCAACGCGCGGCGCGGCGGGGCGGGGCGATGACGCTCACCAGTGCACCGGATAAGGGAACGCGACTGCGGTGGCAGGTGACTCTGAGCTGAGTCGCTGCTCACCGGAAGTCGGATCGGCTTGCACCACCAGCACATCCTGGAGGCTGCGGCGCCCTGAAGCCGGGGTCTGGCTGGCCCGCCCGATCCGGAGCAGCAGGTGGGGATAGCCGGCGAGGTCGAGTTCGGCGCGCAGTCGCTCGCGGATCGCCGCAAGCTCGAGCACCTGGCTGAACACGCTCAACGCGAAGTCCGCGTGGGTGGCCTCGAGCCACAGGGCGATCTGCGGTTCCAGACTGCCCAGCGGTATCCAGTCCGATCGCTGCGCCGGTAACTCGATCGTTGCGAGCAGGTCCGGCCGGTCGGATCGATCACCGACAGCTGCCGGCTCCGGTCGGCGTGGATCTCCAGCACGTCGTCGGCGAGCACGAAGCGCCAGGGTTTGGTGTCGTGCAGCGAGGGGGCGAGCAATGCCGCGGTGGCTGCCTGCCGCAGGAGTTGGGCAGGGGAGGTCGAGGGCTGCATGACGGTTCCCCCAGCGGTTGTACCGACCACGCCAGCCTCGCCGACGCCGGCACCGCCGGGCAGGCCCGAAGGTCACCTCGGCCTCGGGATGGATACGGACCTTCGGCC
>JAVEEO010000466.1 GCA_030840415.1 Pseudonocardiales bacterium
CTCGGACTGCTCCCGGTCGGCGAAGCCGTCGTGCTGCCAGTGCCGGACGACGAGGCCGGCCCCGGACTCCGGCGTGCGGCGGGCCGGCTCGAGCTGCCACCAGCGGGCCAGCGCGACGTGCACCGCGGCACCGACGGTGTTGTGCGCCCACGGCGGCCCCTTCGGCGGCGCCGGCCTATCCAGGTAGGTCATCCGGTAGCGCCGTGGGCAGTCGAAGGCGGCAAGCTTGGAGGGGGTCGCCGCGAACAGCGGACGGGGCAGGCCGGCCAGCTCGAGCTGCTCGGGTACCGCGGTCACCAGCTACCGCCGCCCGAGTCGCCGCCGCCACCGCCACCGCCCCAGTCGCCGCCACCGCCGCCCCAGTCGCCGCCGCCACCGCCCCAATCGCCGCCACCACCCCAGCCGCTGTCCTCCTGGGCCGAGTCACGACCGGCGTCGAAGCCACTGTCGTAACCGGCCCCGTACCCGCCGCCTCCGTAGCCACCCCAGCCGCCGCCGAAGCCCCAGCCCCAGCCGGGGCTCAGCGCTTCGGCGATCAGTAGGGTCTGCCAGAACGGCATCGAGTACCACCCCCCGAGGTAGCCGCCGCCACCGGCGAAGTAGTACGGCGCCCCCGGGGTGTAGGCCGGATAGCCCTGCACGGTCTGGCCACCGACGTCGATCTGCCGGGCCTCTGACAGTTGCGGGGCGTTCGACTGGACCAGCGGCGGCAGCTCCGGTCCGGGGTCCAGGCCGAGCGCCTCGCGGGCGGTCCGGGCCGCCTGCAGGCCCTCGAGGATGCTGCGCCGGGCACCGCCGAGTTGCGCCAGGCTGGTGGCCGTGGCCAGCTGGGAGCCGCCTGAGTTGTAACGCTCGGAGGCATCGGCAAGCGCTTGGCGTGCCGTGGCGTTGCCGCCGGGTTGCAAGCTGCCCACCTCGGCGGCGAGCCGGTCGTAGTAGGGCTGGATCTCCGCGCGGGCATCGGCAAGTGCCTGCCGGTCCTTGCGCTTGCGGCGCCATACCAGTGCTCCGACACCACCGGCGCCAAGCACTCCGAGAACTCCGAGGGTCGCCCAGCCGCTACCGCCGGTGGATGAGGTCTCCTCGCTGTTGCGGGAGCCGGAGCCCGAGCCGTTCGAGCACTTGGGCGCGGCTCGAACCAGGTCGGCGAAGTCCTTGATCGTCTCGGTGAGGTCGCCGTCGGACTGCAGTTGGCTGCGGTTGTCGGCGACCGCCCGGCTGGCCAGCTGGCCGGCCCGTCCGGCGCACAGCGAGCTGGAGGCCGCGTTGAACGTCCTGCCGACGAACACCCCCATCGTGAGCCGGCTGCCGGGATCGACCGCCTCGCCGATCCGCACGGCGAGCTGGCCGGCGTTGCCGGCATCCGCAGGCAGCACCGCGATCTTGATGGTGGAGCTCAGCGCCGCGCCGGCCGCGCCCTGGTCGAGCTTGGCGCCCGAGGCGGAGTCGACGTACAGGTTGCTCGATTGCAGTGCCTCGATCGCCTGGTCGACGTCGGCGACTGCCGGGGCCGCTGTCAGGAGCACCAGGCCGATCACCGCCATCGCCAGCAGCGCGGCCGCTCGTAATCGCCTCATCGGCACGCGCATCTCGTCACCAGGATCATGCTAGTGGCCCGCTGTGCGCCCCGTTCCGTTCATCCACAGGCGCGCCGAGGCCGGTCTGTCGTGCTGGGGATGCGCAGCGCCGGACCGCGCCCGCGGAGCCGCCGGGCGGTCTGCCACAGCGGCAGGCTGGTCCGATCCGGCCGTGGCTGAGCGGTCCGGCGCCGGTGTCACTCGCCGGCCCAGACCGGCTGCCCGGGTATTGCCGCTCGGCGAGGCGGGGCTGCTCGATGAAGCCGGGCTGCTCGATGAAGCGGGACTGCTCAGCGAGGCGGGGCTGCTCGATGAAACGCGGCTGCCAGGCGAGGTGGGGCTGCTCGGGCCGGGCAGTCCGGCGCAGAAGCCGTCGACCCTCGCACTGCTTCCGGCGGCAGCGACCAGCGGCGCGAAGCCGGGGGCGGACAGCAGCCGCGGAGCGGCGCCGGCTGCCCGGTAGGCACGGCACAGGGGCGCCAGCTGCGCCGCGGTGGGACGGCCAGCTCCGGGAGTGGCAGTACTGGTCGCGGCCGGCGAGCTGGCCGGGGCGGCGGGAGACCCGGTACCGCTCGGCGTGGGAGGCAGGTTGTGCATGCGTGAGGGCGGCGGCAGCGGCGCCGGACCCGGCGAGGGCTGATCCGGGCCGTTGAAGAGGTCGGAGACGGCGTCCTGCAGCGCGGTGGGCAACTGCCCGGCGGCGGCAGCCACCGCGGTACCGCCGAGTAGCACGACCAGTGCCGCACAGACCACTGTGAACTGCGCGGCTGACCAGCGGCCGGCCCGAGCCAGCGGTGTTCGCTTCGAGGCGGTACCGGATGCGGCCGGCGTGCCACCGGCCGCGTTGCGACGACGCCGGTGCGCGGCCCGGAAGGCGGCGATGGCCCGGGACCGGCCCTTCAACTCCGCGCTCGACGGGGGCGCCGAGGCAGCCGCGAGCAGCTGCCGCAACGCGGCCGAGTCGTCGACGGCGCGGGCGAGCTCCTGCTCGTCGGGATCGGGTCGCGACCCATGGCCGCCGGGGATGGTCATGACACTTGATAAGCGCCGACGCCGGGGCATCTGTCACACGTGGGCGCACTGTGGGCAGATCGCCTCAGTCGGTACGGCCACGCTCCAGCATGGCGGAGAGGTTCTTCAAGCCGCGGTAGGCAGAGGTGCGCACCGCTCCCGGGCTCTTGCCCAGCACCGCGGCTGCGCTCTTGGCGTCCAGGCCGATCACGGTGCGCAGCAACACCGCCTCGGCCTGCTCCTGGGGCAGCTCGCCGATCAGCCGGAGCGCGGCGGAGGTGGACAGTGCCTCCTCGGCCTGGACCGCCGTGTCGTCCTGGCCGGCAACCGCCAGCAGGGTGTCCCAGCCGGCCGGATCGGCGGGGCGCCGGCTGCGACTGCGCAGGTGGTCCAGCCCCCGGTGCCGGCCGATGGTGGCGACCCAGCCTCGAAAACCGTCGGCATCGCCGGAGAAAGTGTGCAGGTCGCGACAGACCTGCAGCCAGGTCTCGGAGGCGATGTCCTCGGCGTCGCGCCCGACCAGCACCGTGAGGTAGCGCAGCAGTCCGGGCTGCACGTGGTGGTACAGCTCGCTGAAGGCCTCTTCCTCCCCCGCCTGCGCAGCCAGCACGGCGGCGGCCAGCCGGTCGTCGGGCTGGCGGACCGGTGTCAGGAGCGCCCGTTGATCGGGCAGGTCCTCATCGTCGGACCGCAATCGCGTCAGCATGGGAGGTTCACGCCCGACGCACCCGCCTCGCCGCTCAGGTCGATCTTTCAGACCGAACTGGCAGGACCGTACCGGATCAGCGGGCCTACGGCGGGGTTGGCGCGGCAACACTCCGTGCCGAACTGCCGGGTCCGGCAGTGACAGCGGGTGAGCCGGCGGCAGGGGTGAGAACGGCCGAAGGCCCGTCCGCGCTGGGCGGACGGGCCTTCGGTCAGATCACGGCGACTGTGGTGCGCGCCGGTTCTAGTAGTAGTGCCGACGGCCACCGACGGCGCGGCCCATGCTGCCCAGGATGGCCAGGATGGCGCCGATCACGAGCAGGATGATTCCCAACGTCGTCAGGAGGCCGCTCCCGATGATGAGCCCGATCACGAGCAGGATGATTCCGAGGATGATCATTGTGCCTCCAGGCAGATGGTTGCTGTACCTACGGACGGATAGTGCGGTGGTGAACTAGTACCGGGGGTCGACCGGATCGACCGGGTCACCTGGCGCGATATAGGTCGTCGAGTTGGGCCTATGAATGATATCGGTGCGGCGTCGCCTGCTCACCATGGCCAGCGTTATGAGCAGTCCGGCCGCGCCCACGATCATCAGGATCACCCCGATGGTACTGAGGTCGACCCCGTTCACCTCCTTGGTGACCGCGAAGGTCAGGATTGCACCGCATGCAATCAGGAAGAGACTCGCTCCTATCCTCATCGGACTCCTTGTCAGGGATAGACCGTAGCGCGATGCCTTCCGCTGGTGCGAAACGCTCGCTGTCCGGCTGAGTTGGTGCTCCGCGGGACGACGGTTGGACCAATCTGGACCTCAGGTGTCTGCTCACCTCACACCGTCAGCGACCGGACCCCCGGATTTGTCACACCGGCCTGCTCACTGTCCGTGTCCGGTAGTCGGCGAACGGACCACGTCGACCCCGCTGGCATGGCTGAGCAGCCGTTCCAGCGAATCCGGGCTGGTGGTGTCCGAACCGAGCCGGACCGACTTGCGGGTGCCGTGATAGTCCGAAGATCCGGTGCTGAACAGGCCCAGTTCGGTGGCGAGTTCGGCAAGCCGCGCGCGGTCGTCCGGAGCATGGTCGAGATGGTCGACCTCGATGCCGAGCAGCCCTGGTGCCACCAGGCTGCGCAATGCCGCCTCGTCCAGGATCCGGCCTCGCCGGCGGGCCCATGGGTGGGCGATCACCGGCACCCCGCCGGCCTGCCGGATGAGCTCGATCGCCACGTCCACGGCCATCTCGAGCTTGGGTACGTAGTAGGGCGACGAGCTGGACAGCAGGTGGGCGAAGGCGTCGGTGACGGAGTCGACCACACCGGCCTGCAGCAGCGCCTGTCCGATGTGCGGCCGCCCGACTGCACCACCGCCGGCGATGTCGAGAACCTGCTGCCAGCTGATCGGGTACCCCGCGCCCACCAGGTTGTCGACGATCGCCTCACCGCGGCCGAGCCGGCTCCGGCGCAACCTCGCGCGTTCGGCCTTGAGCGCCTCGGCCTCGGGGTCGAAGAGGTAGCCGAGCAGGTGCAGGCTGATCGGCCCGTCGTCGTCGCCGGTGTTGCCATCGTGGATGCAGGAGAACTCGGTGCCCCGGATCAAGGTGAACGGCACGTCGAGCCGGCCGACGGCGGCCACGGCCTCGTCCCAGCCGCCGGTGGTGTCGTGATCGGTGATGGCCAGGGTGTGCAGGCCGGCAGCCACCGCATTACCGACCAGTTCGGCCGGGGTGTCGCTGCCGTCGCTGGCGGTGCTGTGAGCGTGCAAATCGATCATCGGGTCACCCTACGTGCCCGGCTGCTCGGCGATGCGTGCCCTTTGTCGCTCAGCGCGCGGGAGGCAGCGGGGTTGTCGGATGGTCGCTGCCGGCTTCGGCACGGCGGCGGGCGTTCAGGACCGAATCCGGGCCGAACAGCAAGGTCGAGACCTCGTGGTAGAGCCGGTCGGGCCTGGGCAGGTACTCGACCCGGCTCATCGCCTGGTGCTGACCGGCCGATTCCATGACGAAGACCCCGTAACCCAGCAGCCGGCCCAGCACCGAGCGCTCGTAGGTCAGGTCGGTGACCTTGGTCAGTGGCATGATGGCGACCCGGCGGGTGATCACGCCGTTGACGATCAGCACCCGCTTGTCGGTGATGACGAACTCCTCGGTGGACCAGAACCACCAGGCGACACCGAACCATCCGAGCGAGCCGAGCAGCCCGAGCACGCCGACCACGGCGAAGAACTGCACGTCGCTGAGGTAGAGCACCATCAGCAGGGACAGCAGGAAGACTGCCGCGCTCTCCGCGCCGACCTTGCTCAGACTCGCCCAGTGCCGGCGGGTGACGACCACCGCCCGCTCTGACGGGATCAGGTACTTGTCGTGATCGGACATCGCGGACTCCCGACGGCGGACTGGGCGGCCGGCTCAGTCCCGGAAGCTGCGGATGAACTCGCTGATGCTGTTGAAGCCATGGCCGAGCAGGTGCTGGATGTTCTTGACCACCGCCGCGGCATCAGCGGGCGAGTTGATCACGAAGAAGATCAGGAATGCGATCAGGAGCACCATGCCGACCTTCTTGGCCACGTTCTACTCCTCGATGCCCGTCGGACGCAGTTGCTCTCAACCACAGCTCAAGGTCTGTCTACCGGACGCTGGCGGCTTTGGGTGGGAGGCGCTCCCGGACCTGCCGCCTGCCCGGACTTGGCGCCTGCCCGGCCGCCGGGCCCGGCCAGGGTGACCGGCGCGGGTATCGGTCGGGGCCGGTGCTGGTCGTCAGCCGTTCGAGGCGGCGCAGGTCAGTGTCCGGGTCGCAACCGTTGCGACAGCTCGCCCGTTTCCAGGACCGGCAGGTGCTGCTGGTCCCGCAGGTCGGCCACGGCCAGATCCTCCAGCACCGCATAACCGGCGTCGGCGGGAAAACTGATCAGCCACAGCCAGACGCCGGCAGCTTCCCCGAGATAGGCGCTGCGGTCAGCGGGAACGTCCGGCACCGGCCAGAGCGGGGTCGGGTGCCCCAACGCATGCACCCTGGCCGACGGGACCTCGGTCGAGGCCGGCGGCGGTGCGGTCAGCGCAGTGCCGGCATAGCTGGCTCCGAGCCCGATTCCCGGCTCCTCGGCAACGATCAGCCACTCACCGGTGCCACCGAGCGGGGCGGGGCCACGCAAGGAGACGACCGTGGCCCGGAACCTGTCGGACACGTCCCCTACAGTGGCCATACCTGCCAGCGCCCACCCCACCGGCATGGGATCGGGAAGCCACAGCGGCACCTCGGCGAAGTCGCAAACAGAACGGATCGCGGGATCGTCCAGCCTGGCCAGGATGGTGAGGGGCTGCGTCTGGCCGTGTCGTGAGCACCGCCATGTCCTGTCGTATTCGGTAGGAGCCACCAGATCGTTGCCACATCTGGGGCACCACGAGAGACCCATCTGATCAAGGTGCACCGCAGCCCGGTGTCGCGTCAATGTTGGCAGACTGTGGCTCGTGCTTATCGCAGCCGCCGGCGGCATCGTCTTCGACGAACGAGGCAGGCTGCTGCTGGTCCTGCGATCCAGGCCGCCG
>JAVEEO010000523.1 GCA_030840415.1 Pseudonocardiales bacterium
CCCACCCCCCCCGCCGCCCGGTTGCTTCCCGACGGGTCGCCCGGCCGGACCGCCCCCAGCCCGGTCCCCACCGCCCCGGGCGTCCCGGGACCCGGTGGCGGGCAGGCCGAACCGGTGCCGGCGGTCAGCTGCCCGGAGATCCGCGACGAGCAGTCCAGGCTGGGCTACCGCTGCATCGTCGACACGCTGCAGCAGGACGCCCCGGACAACCTGCTCGGGCTGCGGATCTCGCTCAACGCCGAGGTCGAGCCGGACTGGGTGCTCAGCGAGGGCTCGGGCAATCCGCGCAGCGTGTCCGGCCCGCCGTCGGACACCGTCGTGGTCGGCTGGCGGCAGTCTCCGCAGCCTGCCGGCCCGGCACTGCCGAGTGCGGCCCAGGTCCGCGACGAGGTGCGCCGGCGCCCCAGCGTGGCCCTGCAGCGCGGCTACGGCGACTCCCCGTCCAGCCGGACGATGCTCGAGCACGTCCGGAGCTTCGGTGGGGTGGCGGGCTACGAGCTGGTCACCGAGATCATCATCAATCCGGCCTACCGCGCGCAGCAGAACCTGGCCACCCGCACCGAGCGGTTGTGGGTGGTGGGGCTGCCCACCACGGCCGGGGTCAGCATCTTCATGCTCTCGATTCCGGACCGGCGCGCCGACCTGTGGCCGAAGGCGGCGGCAACCGTGGCCACCGTGCACGTCCTCTGAGCCACCGGTTTGGTTAGGGTGGCGGGGTGCCTTCCGCGTCGCGCGTCCTCACCCTGCCGCCCCTGTCCTTCCACTTGCAGCACCACACCCTGCGCAACGGCCTGCGGGTCGTGCTGGCGCCGGACCGGCAGGTGCCGGCGGTTGCCATCGCGGTGTACTACGACGTGGGGTTCCGTTCCGAGCCGCAGGGCCGCACCGGCTTCGCGCACCTGTTCGAGCACCTGATGTTCCAGGGCTCGGCCAACCTGGAGAAGCTGGAGCACTTCCACTACGTCCAGTCCTCCGGCGGCACCTTCAACGGCAGCACCCGGCTGGACTACACCAACTACTACGAGGTACTGCCCGCCCACGCACTGGAGCGCGGCCTGTTTCTGGAGGCCGACCGGATGCGCTCGCCGCGGATCACCGAGGAGAACCTGGCCAACCAGATCGACGTGGTCAAGGAGGAGATCCGGGTCAACGTGCTCAACCGGCCCTACGGCGGCTTCCCGTGGCTGCAGCTGCCGCAGCTGATGTACGACACCTTCCCCAACGCGCACAACGGCTACGGCGGCTTCGAGGATCTGAACAACGCCACGGTGGCCGATGCCAGCTCGTTCTTCGACAGCTACTACGCCCCGGCCAACGCGGTGCTCAGCATCACCGGCGACTTCGACCCAGACCAGGCGCTGGAGATGGTCGAGCGGCACTTCGCCCCGATCCGGCGCCGTCGCAAGCCGAAACGGCCGGACTTCGCCGAGCCGCCGCTGACCGCCGAGCGGCGCACCGTGGTGGTCGACGAACTGGCCCCGATCCCCGCGCTCGCGATCGGCTACCGGGTCACCGATCCCGGCGCCGACTTCCGCCGCTACCTGGCGACCGTGCTGCTCGCCGAGATCCTGTCCAATGGCGATGCCTCCCGGTTGCACCGCTCGCTGGTCCAGTCGAAGGGGCTGGTCACCGACGTCAGCGCCTATCTGGGGACCTTCGGCGACCCGTTGGAGGAGCGGGACCCGACCCGGCTCAACATCACCGCCCACTACCCCGACCGGGGTGCCACCGACGCCGTGCTGGCCGCGGTGGACGCCGAACTCGTCCGGCTGGCCGAGGACGGCACCGAGCCGGGGGAGTTGCACCGTGCCTGCATCCAGCTTGCCGCCCTCATCTCCGGAGAGCTGGACAACGTGATGAACCGCGGCCAGGAGTTCGCCAAGTTCGAACTGCTGTTCGGCGACTCCTCGCTGATCCTGCGGCTGCCCGGCCTGCTCAGCGAGATCACCGACGACGACCTGCGGGCGGTCGCGGCCGCGCTGACACCCACCAGCCGGGCCGTCGTCGAGGTCGTTCCGGGAGCAGCCCGATGAGCGCCCCGACCCTGGTTCCGGGGCTGACCGCGCCGGCCCGGCCGAAGAAGCTCAGCTCGTCCGAGCGGGTGCTGGCATCGGGCCTTCGGGTGGTGGCGATCCGCCGGCCGACCGTGCCGATGGTCGAGGTCCGGTTGCGGATCCCGTTCTTCTCGGCCAAGCCCGGTCACCTGGCCCGGTCCTCGCTGCTGTCGCGCACCCTGCTGACCGGCACCGCCGAGCACGACCGGACCGAGCTCGCCATCGCGCTGGGCGATCTCGGTGCGGAGCTGTCGGTAGGCGTGGACGCCGACCGGCTGGTGCTGTCGGCGTCCGGGATCGCCTCCGGGCTGCCGGCGCTGCTCGGGCTCTACGCCGAGCTGCTGACCTCGGCCAGCTACCCGAGTGCCGAGGTCGCCGGCGAACGCGGCCGGATGTTGGAACGGATCGCGATGTCCCGCTCCCAGGCCGGGGTGGTCGCCGGCGAGGCACTGGCCGAGCGGTTGGCGCCCGGGCACCCGTACGGGCGGACGCTGCCGACCGAGCAGGAGGTCACTGCCACCACCCGCGCGCAGCTACGCAGCCTGCACTCCAGCCTGGTACGTCCCGACGGTGCCCTGCTGGTCATCGTCGGCGACATCTCGCCGGCCCGCGCGCTGGCCGCCGCCGAGTCGGCGCTGGCCGGCTGGACCGGCACCGCACCGGCCCCCAAGGCACCCCCGCTGCCGCCGATCGCCGCGAGCCCGCTGCTGGTGCTGGACCGGCCCGGCTCGGTGCAGACCGCCTTCCGGTTCGGCGGTCCGGGCGTGGGACGCCAGGACGAGCGCTATCCGGCGCTCCAACTGGCCAACCTGATCTTCGGCGGCTACATCTCCTCCCGCTGGGTGGAGAACATCCGGGAGCGCAAGGGCTTCTCCTACTCCCCACGCAGCGCCATCGAGCACAGCGCGCTCCGAAGCTCATTCACGGTCAGCGCCGACGTCGCCACCGAGGTCACCGCGCCGGCGATGCTGGAGACCTTGTACGAGCTGGGCCGGATGGCCTCGGGCCCGGTGACCGAGGCGGAGTTGGAGTCGGTGCGCCAGTACGCCATCGGCACGCTGGCGCTGTCGACGGCCACCCAGGCCGGACTGGCCACGACCGTGTCGGGGCTGCTCGGCGTGGGCGTCGAACTGGACTGGCTGGTCAACCATCCGCTCCGGCTGGCCCGGGTCACGGTCGCCGACGTGGCCGAGGTGTCCGCCCAGTTCCTCGCGCCGCGCGCGCTGGTCGGGGTGGCCGTCGGCGACGCCGCCGCGATCACCGGACCGCTGGCCGGCATCGTGGAGGTCGAGTCGTCCGTTGGCAACTGATCAGCCCGCTGATCCAGCGGCTGACGCAGCCGATCGGGAGGCCGGGCGGTCCGCTGACCGGGGGGCCGGGAAGTCCGGTGACCGGCCGGCCCGCGATCCGTGGGCGATACCGGACGTGCCGATCCTGGCCCGGTCGGCGCACGACCGGATCGCCCACCGCCGCGGCGACCCGGACTGGTTCGCCGCCGCCTGGAACGACCCGGACAGCCGGGTCCTGCTGATCACGCGGGCCGGAACGGCGCCGGTGGGTGCCGGTGGCCGGGAACTGCGGTTCGTCAGCCCGTCCGAGGCCGGCGCCGACGGCGTCCGGGTGCTGCTGGGGACGGCGGGCGGCACCCAGTACCTGGCCCTGCTCGCCGACGCCGACGATCTCGCCGGATCGGTTCCCGCCGGGGTTGAGTGGCGGGGACTGCGGGAGTTGGCCACCGAGTTGACCGACCTCGATGTCGGACTGCTGACCACCGTGGTGGCGCTGCAGGCCTGGCACCGGTCGCACCGGCACTGCCCGCGCTGCGGAGCGGTGACCGAGGTGACCAAGTCCGGCTGGACCAGGACCTGCCCGGCGGACGGTTCCGAGCACTTCCCGCGGACCGACCCCGCGGTGATCGTGCTGGTGCACGACGGAGCCGGCCGGTGCGTGCTGGCCCGCGGTCCGCAGTGGCCCGCCGGGCGGATGTCGGTGCTGGCCGGTTTTGTAGAGGCGGGGGAGTCCGCCGAGGCCGCGGTCGCCCGCGAGGTGCGCGAGGAGGTCGGCATCGAGGTCCGCGACGTCAGCTACGTGGCCAGCCAGCCGCACCCGTTCCCGGCCTCGCTGATGCTCGGCTACACCGCCCGGGTGGCCGGCGATCCGCGGTTGCGCATCGATGCGGACGAGATCGTCGAGGCCGGCTGGTACACCCGCGAGCAGGTGCGCCGAGCCACCGACTGGGGCGCCGAGCCGGCGCCCGCGGCGGACCCACCGGTGACGGCCGGGCGCGAAGCGGTCCCCGCGCTGCGCGGGCTGCCAGGTGCCATGTCGATCGCCCGGCAGCTGATCAACGCCTGGCTGGCGGCCACCGACTAAGGGTGAGCCCGTTTTCAGCGCACCGAAACAGCGGGGTGCGCTGTGCTGGTTTCAGCGCACCGACATCGCAGGGTGCGCTGGGTCGTCGTAGCGGATCACCACGTCGGCCAGTGCTGCCGGGTTGACGTCGATGTCATAGCGGTCGAAGGCCGGCAGCGTCCAGCTCAGCTCCTGCGGTACCTGGCGCTTGCGGGCCGCCCGGCTCACCGCCAGGTGGACCGCGACGTCGAAACCGAGCCCCGCGCCCAGCAGCAGCTCACCGCGGACCAGGAGCACGCCGGAGGCCGACAACGGCTGCGGCCGGGTTCGGATCGCCCGGTTGGTCGCCGGGTCGCGCAGCGCCGGCAGGTAATGAGCGTCCTCGGTGGCCGCCACCGGGTCGAGCACCTCCCGCTGCAGGGCGGCGCGGTCCAGCCAGCCGGTGTAGAAGGACTCGACGTCGGTCTTGCCGTACTCGAAGCGCAGCGAGGCGTCCCGGTAGAAGTCGCAGGCTTGCACCACGCCGACCGGGTGCCCGGCCGCCAGCAGGCCGGTGCGCAGCTCGTCGACCAGCGGCTCGGTACGCACCCAGATGGGGGCATCCAGCGCGACCCGCAGCGGCCGGCGGCCATCGTGACGGGCCAGGAGCAGTTCGGTCAGCCGGTGGCCCAGCAGCTCAGTGGTGATCGCTGTGTAGCGCCTCACCTCAGACCAGTGCGGCGAGCTTCTCCTGCACCTGCTGCACGGTCGGGTTGGTCAGCGCCGAGCCGTCGGAGAACTCCAGGGTCGGAACCGTCTGGTTGCCGCCGTTGACCTGCATGACTCGGTCGGCGGCGCTGTCGTCCTGCTCGATGTTGATCTCAGTAAAGCTCACTCCGGCGCGCGCCAGGCCGTGCTTGAGCCGGACGCAGTAACCGCACCACGAAGTGGTGTACATGATCAAGGAGTCGGTCATCGAGAGCCTTTCCAGGGTTCCAGTGAGGTGCTGAGCGGATCTTGCCCAGGCTAAACCGCCGCGAGGGGCACGGATGTTCCCGAAACCGGCTTCCCGGCGCGTGCCGGGCCGGTGCGACCCTGGTCGGCCGGTGCGACCCCGGTCAGCTTGTCGGCCCCGTCCGGCGAACTGTCGGTCCCGCTTGGCAGGATGCAGGGGTGACCGCCGCCCGCTCCGCCCCCTCGCCCGCCGCCGAGGCAGCGGTGGGCCTGCCGGCGGCTACCGGCTCGGCCGCCGAGCGGGTGCTGGCCGGGCTGGATCCGGAGCAGCGCGCGGCGGCGGAGGCAGTTCGGGGCCCGGTGTGCATCCTGGCCGGGGCCGGCACCGGCAAGACCCGCGCCATCACCCACCGGATCGCCTACGCGGTGGCGGTGGGCGCGGTGCCTGCCGACGCGGTGCTCGCGGTCACCTTCACCGCCCGGGCAGCCGGTGAGCTGCGCACCCGGTTGCGCGGTCTGGGAGCCGGCGGCGTGCAGGCCCGCACCTTCCACGCGGCCGCGCTGCGCCAGCTCAGCTACTTCGCCCCGCAAGTGCTGGGCGGCCCGATGCCCGAGGTCAGCAGCAACCCGATCCGCTGGGTATCCCAGGCCGCCAACCGGCTGCGGTTGCGCACCGACAAGGCCGAACTGCGCGACCTGGCGGGTGAGATCGACTGGGCGAAGTCCTCGCTGATCGCCCCGCAGGACTACGTCGGCGCCGCGGCGAAGGCAGGCCGCGGCGTCTCGCTGACGCCGGGACGGGTGGCCGAGGTCTACGCCGGGTACGAGGAGGCCAAGCGCCGCAACAACGAGATCGACTTCTCCGACCTGCTGCTGATCATGGCCGGTGCGCTGGAGGAGATCCCCGAGGTGGCGCGGGCGATCCGCACCCAGTACCGCTATTTCGTGATCGACGAGTACCAGGACGTCTCGCCGATCCAGCAGCGGCTGCTCGACGCCTGGCTCGGCGGTCGCGACGACGTCTGCGTGGTGGGTGACCCCAACCAGACCATCTACTCCTTCGCCGGCGCCAAGCCCTCCTACCTGCTCGACTTCGCCGAGCGCTACCCCAGTGCCACGGTGGTGCGGCTGGAACGTGACTACCGCTCCACGCCGCAGGTCGTCGACCTGGCCAACCGGTTGATCGGTACCGGGACGGCGGGCGGCGCCGGGCACCTGCGGCTGATCGGCCAGCGCCCGGACGGCCCGATGCCCAGCTTCGCCGAGCACGACGACGAGGTGGCCGAAGCCGAGTCGGTTGCCACCGCGGCCAAACGCCTGATCGCCGCAGGCACGCCGGCGTCCGAGATCGCCGTGCTGTTCCGGATCAATGCGCAGTCCGAGGTGTACGAGCAGGCGCTCACCGCTGAAGGCATTCCCTACGTGCTGCGCGGCGGCGAGCGGTTCTTCGACCGTGCCGAGGTCCGCCAGGCGCTGGTGTTGCTGCGCGGGGCGGCCCGGGCCGATGACGGCAGCGTGTCACTGCCCGAGTCGGTGACCGAGGTGCTCAGCTCGCTCGGCTGGAATGCCGAGCACCCGCCACCGGGCGGGGCGGCCCGGGAGCGCTGGGAATCCCTTGCCGCGCTGGTGAATCTGGCCGAGCAGTTCAGTGTCGAACTGCCGACCGCCCGGTTGGACGAGTTCAATGCCGACCTGGAGCAGCGGGCCGCATCCCAGCACGCTCCCACGGTGCAGGGCGTCACGCTGGCCTCGCTGCATTCGGCCAAGGGGTTGGAGTGGGACGCGGTGTTCCTGGTGGGGCTCACCGACCAGACCCTGCCGATCCAGCACGCCACCACGCCGGAGCAACTGGCCGAGGAGCGCCGGCTGTTCTACGTCGGGATCACCCGGGCCAGGCAACGGCTGATGCTGTCCTGGGCGCTGGCCCGGCATCGCGGGCAGGCCCGGCGGCGCCGGCCCAGCCGGTTCCTCGACGGGCTGCGGCCCGGGACGTCCGAGCGGTCCGCCGGCCGGGCCGGCGGCTCGGGCAAGCGCAGCCGGACGGCGGTGCCGGCCGAGGACGCCGCGACGTTCGGCCGGCTGCGGGCCTGGCGCAAGAAGCAGGCCGATGCCCAGGCGGTGCCCGCTTTCGTGGTGTTCTCCGATGCCACGTTGGTCGCGATCGCCGACCGGGCACCGTCGAACGAGGCGGAACTCGGGCAGGTGCCCGGGGTCGGCCCGACCAAGCTCGGACGCTATGCCGGGGCGGTACTGGCGGTGCTGGCCGGCGAGGATCCGGATCCGGTCGAGGTGGATTGAGCGGCGGTTCCAACCCCCTCCCGAGCCCGCCGGGGAAAAAGTTGGCGAGTTCGCGAAAAATAGTTTGTGCGGATCTAACTGGCTCCGATAACCTCGCGTACACAACCCGGACGCAGCTGACGCTGCCTGCGGTAGCCGCTTCGACTTCAGCCAAGGAGGTGCCGACGATGCTCACTTACACGCGATTCCCCGCAGCCGAGCAGGTCCCGGCTGCCTTCGGTGCTGTTCCGGCGGGACTGGTCGCGCCGTCGGCTCTGCGCAATTCCGACATCACCAGCGCCCACATGACGAAGGTCTTCGGTCAGGTACGTCCACCTCGAAAGATTCCGCTTTGATATTGGCAAAGCGAACCTTTCGAGGCCGCGGATTCCCTGACCGGGAACCGCGGCCTTTGTTATTTCCTCTTCACGACGGGGCTCAGGGCACTCATGCATCAACCGCCCACCGCACAACTGAACAAGGAATCCACTGTCTACAACGAAGTAGGAGGTGACCCGACGTGTTCGCCACTGCCACTCTGACCGAGCCGCAGCTGCAACCGTGGGTTGTGGCCGATCAGCCGGCTGCTATCTCGATCTGTGAGCCGTTCCCGGCCACGGTCGACCCGGCCTTCGGTGCCGACATCGACGACCTGCCCTGCCGGTCCTTCGATGCCGACCTCTGGTTCGCCGAGTCGCCGACCGAGCTGGAGCAGGCCAAGGCACTGTGCGCGAAGTGCCCGGTGCGCGCCGGTTGCCTGGCCGGCGCTCTCGACCGCCGGGAGCCGTGGGGCGTCTGGGGCGGCGAGATCTTCGATCAAGGAAGCGTGATCGCCCGCAAGCGGCCACGCGGCCGGCCTCGCAAGAGCGAGGTCGCAGCCTGAGCCGGACCGCGCACCGCGGGACGGACCGACCAGGACCGCGCGGCCGAGACCGGCGCGCGGCACAACCGAATCCGACTTCCCTGCAAGCGATCGGCACGCAGGCGAGAATCCAAGGAGTACGACAGATGTACACGATGTATGAAGCGCTCGCCCGAGAGCGGACGCAGGAGCAGCTCACGCTGGCAGCGCAGCACCGGCTGTCCCAGCAGCTGGTCCAGGCCCGGCGCTGGCACCGGTTGGCGGCCTTCTCTGCCCGCCGGGCGGCCCGGTCCGAGCGTCGGCTGACCGAGGAGTTGGCGGCCGACTACCAGCTGGTCGGCTGACCGACCGAGCCGGCCGGCTTGCCCGCTTATGAGCGGCGGGCCGGCCGGCTGCTGTCAGCGAACACCATCCACCGGTCGCCGCCCGGTGCGCACCATCCACCGGCCGCCGGAGAACCCGTGGACCGCTCTGCCCCGGCCGGCCAGCGATTTCTCCGGCGGCCGCGGTGTGTGCAGTTGGCGATTGGCCTGGTGAAGCGCTGGAATGAGCTGTGACCAGTGACCAGGTGTCCTGCCAACTGTGCGGCCGTACCTCAGCTAGCGAGACCGGCCCGCCGCTGACCTGGGTGCTCGACACCGAGGGCGGCCGCCGTCGCTGGACCTGTCCGGACTGCGCCCGGGACAACGTCCGTGCAATCGAGGCCAAGCTGGAACCGCAGTGGTGGTGAGGGCGGCCGGCGGCTGACGACTCCGGACGCCACGGCCCCACATTCGGTTCTCGCCGGGCTGGGGTTCCGGTTCTATGCCGCGAAGCCAGGCTGCCAGACCTCGGCGATCTGGCGGTACGGTGCCCGGGCTCCGAGCTGGCACAGCACCCCGATCGAGCCCAGGGTCACCCGATGCAGCAGCAGGTACTCCGGCGGCAGGTTGAGCATTCGGCCGACCCGGGCGGCCTCATTGCGCGGATCGCCGATGCGCTGGGCCTGCTCGCGCATCCACTCGCGGGTGAAGGTGAATTCCGGCTGGGCGAGCGGCTCCAGGATCGGGCGCAGGTAGTCCATCACCCGGTCGGCGTCGATGGTCAGGCCCGGCCGGATGAAGCGCTCGGCCAGCATCGCCGCCATCACGGCGTCGGTGTCGCCGTCGAGCACCAGCCGGGTGATCCGGCCCAACGGCTCCG
The DNA here is from genome assembly GCA_030840415.1 of Pseudonocardiales bacterium. Lineage (GTDB taxonomy): Bacteria > Actinomycetota > Actinomycetes > Mycobacteriales > Jatrophihabitantaceae > Jatrophihabitans_A. The sequence goes on from JAVEEO010000523.1 coordinate 9,661, forward strand.
GGGTGCCGTTCGGCAGCCGGGCCATGGCGCCGAAGTCCAGCACGCCGATCCGGCCGTCGTCGAGCAGCCGGAAGTTGCCGGGATGCGGATCGGCGTGCAGCAGCTTGCTGCGCTGCGGGGCCGAGAAGTGCAACAGGGCAAGCAGCCGGCCGGCCCGGTTCCGCTGTTCCTGGCTGCCGCTGGCGATGATCTTCGACAGCGGGATGCCCTCGAGCCACTCGCTGACCACCACCTTGGGCGCGCTGGCCACCACCCGCGGCGCCACGATGTCGGGATCGCCCTCGTAGGCCGCGACGAACTGGCGCTGGGCGCTGGCCTCCAGGGTGTAGTCGAGCTCCTCGCTGACCCGCGCCTTCAGCTCGGTCAGCAACGGCTTGACGTCCAGGCCGGGGGAGATCATGCCGAAGACCTTGGCGAAGCGGGACAGCTGGTTGAAGTCAGCCATCAGGGCCGGCCCGGCGCCGGGGTACTGGATCTTGACCGCGACCTCGCGGCCGTCGGACCAGACGGCCCGGTGGACCTGGCCGAACGAGGCCGCCGCCGCCGGTTGGACGTCGAAGGAACTGAAGCGCGAGCGCCAGGAGGTGCCGAACTGCACGTCGAGCACCCGGTGCATCGTCGCCGGGGCCATCGGGGGAGCCGCCTCCTGCAGCCGGGTGAGCGCCTCGCGGTAAGGCGCCGCGGACGCTTCGGGCAAGGCGGCCTCGAAGACCGACAGGGCCTGCCCGAACTTCATCGCCCCGCCCTTGAGCTGCCCGAGCACCGAGAACAGCTGCTCGGCGGTGCGTTGGGCCAGTTCGGCTTGGACGTCCTCCGAAGACTGCCCGGTCAGTCGCCGCCCCAGGCCGACGGTTGCTCGGCCGGCGACGCCTAATGGCAAGCTGGCGAGCCGGGCTGTTCGGGCCACGCCACGCTGCGGGATATCGGTCACGGCTCTATTCTGCCGTGTCCGTCGGGTCCGGCGCTTTTGCCGTTGCGGCGCCGCAGTCACAATCGAAGTGGGCCGGCCAACTCCGGCGCCGCAACCGCCAGTCGGGCAGCTGCCATTCCAGGCTCGCCCCGATGGTCGCGGGCTGCTGCCGATCCAGGTACGCCAGTGCCTGACCGACCGCCACCCCGACCGCCGCGAGGCACAGCGCCGTGTCGGAATAGATCCGGCGACGCGGCCTGGCGCCGAGCTGCACCGCCAATGCCGGCCACACCGGATCGCGGTCGGTCCGGTGCAGGTCCGCGCAGTTCAGGCAGCTGGTACGCCCGGGCAGCACCAGCGGGCCGATGACGGCTCGCTGGCCGTCCACGCTGGCCGGCAGGTGCGGTACCCGGTCCTGGTGCAGGGCAGAACGCAGCGACGGGTCCAGCGGTGCCGGATCGGTGAGCAGCACCAGGTCGGTGGGGCGTTCCGGGGGAATCGGGCCGGTCTCGATGTCGGGGCCGGATCTGCGCAGTGCCTCCTCTGCCGCCACGGCGAACCGCCGGCCCTCGTCGGCCGGTGTCACGCCGCCCGGGCAGGCGTCGCCGGCCGCGACCTCGCCGCCGTGCACCAGGTGGACCCACCCCACCCCGGCCGCGGCGAAGGTGGCGGCCATGGTGGCCGCCAGCCGGGACGTGCCGTGCACGGCCACGGTGGCCGCTCGCCGACGCTGCAGTACCGACATCGCGGCGTCACCGAAGCGGGCGGCCAGCACCCCGAACTCCGCCGTCAGGCGGGCCGGCACCGCCGGCTGACCGGGCTGCGGGCCGGCCGCGGCTGTCAGGAAGCCGGCGTCGTCGAGCATGGCGACCAGTTCGGCCAAGCCGTCCGGAACGGTTGAGGGCCGGGCCGCCGGGCTGCCGACGGGGCGCCACAGCAAAGCCGACAGCTGCTCGGGAGCGACGTCCTCGACCACGATCCGGCGGCTGCCGAGTTCGAGCTGCACGACCCGCCGCGATCGCCACAGCACCACCGCCGCCCGGTTCAGGCGCCGTCCGGCGGACGGTGCCGGCGGATCGCCGGGACAGGGCCGGGTGGCGACGGAATCGGAGTGCCTCGAGGTCATGGCGAGGACGTTGGCACACGGCGCCGACGGAACAGGTCCGATATCCACAGGCACTCGAAAACCCTCAACCCCATGTCCACACTTGTGGAATGGGCTGTGGATAACCTCTGGACGACGCGCCGTAGTCCTCGTTGACAAGCTGTGGACAAGCTCGGGTGCGGCTGCTGACGCGATGGTTTACCGGCGGCTGCGGCTGAGTCTGCAGTTGTGCACAGCCGGCTCGTCGACGACAACTCCTGTCACCCCCGCGGCTTAGGGTGGCGGCATGGTTGATCCAGCCCCGTCGATCGAAGTCCGGCGCAGCACCCGGCGGCGCCGCACCGTGTCCGCGTACCGGGAAGGCGACAAGATCGTCATCCTGATGCCCGCCCGCACCAGCAAGACCCAGGAACAGCAGCTGATCACCGAGATGGTGGACCGGGTGACCAAACGCGAGGCCAGGGTGGCCAGCAGCGGCGCCCGGGCCGGCGACAGCCAGCTGGTGAACCGGGCGCGCCAGCTCTCCAACACCTACCTGGAGGGGCGCGCCCGGCCCGCCAGCGTGCGCTGGGTCACCAACATGCAGCACCGCTGGGGCTCGTGCACGATCACCGACCGCACCATCCGGCTCTCACACCGGCTGCAATCGATGCCGTCCTGGGTGATCGACTACGTGCTGGTGCACGAACTCTGTCACCTGCTCGAGCCCGGTCACGACCGGGCGTTCTGGGCCTGGGCCGAACGCTATCCCCGCACCGAACGGGCCCGCGGCTTCCTGGAGGGGGTGGCGGTGGCGGCTCAGCTGCCGGGGTTGTCGGACTGCGACTCGCCGGATCCGGACTTCGGGTCGGCCGGGTCGTCGGCCGCCCCTGACTGGGACGAACCGGCCGGTCCGTCCTCGGCCGCGGGCTGGCCGGCCGCGCCCGAGGGAGCGTCGCCGGCGGCCGGCGGAGTGCCGGTCGGGTCGTCGGCGTGCTCGGCGGCCGGCTTGAAGCTGGTCAGGTTAGGGTCGTCCAGCTCGGGCATCTGCAGGTCCTGAGTCGCACCGTGGGTAGCCGCGAAACCCATCGGGTCGTCGAGGTCCTCGGCGCTGGGCAGCAGGTCCGGGTGGTTCCACAGGCCGTCCCTGGCCGAGGTGCCGTGAAGCTGGTACATCGCCGCCCACAACGCCGCGGCGTCGCGCAACCGCCGCGGGCGAAGCTCCAAACCCACCAGGGTCGCGAAGGTCTGTTCGGCGGGCCCACCCGAGGCGCGCCTGCGCCGGATGGCCTCGGTCAACGCCTGGCCACCGGACATCCGGTCGTCGGCTGCCTGCCCGACCACCGTGTCCACCCAGCCCTCGATCAGGGCCAACAGGGTCTCCAACCGGCGCAGCGCCGCGTTCTGGGCATCGGTGTTCTGCGGTTCGAACAGGCCGCCGGCCAACGCGTTCTGCATCGATTCGGGGTTGCTGGGGTCGATGTCGTTGAGCGCCGCCGAGATCGCTTCGGGATCGATGGAAATTCCGCGCCCGTAGGCGTCGACCGCGTCGATGAGCTGCTGCCGCAGCCAGGGCACGTGGCTGAACAGGCGTTGATGCGCCGCCTCGCGCAGCGCCATGAAGAGCCTGACGTCGGCAACCGGGCGTTCCAGCCCCTCAGCCAGCGCGTCGAGATTGGCCAGGACCAGGGCGCCGGTGCCGACCGGGCCGAGCGGCAGTCCGATCTCGGTCGCCGAGACCACCTCGTCGGCCAGCGCCGCGATGCCCTGCCCGAGTTGGGCACCGAACATCATGCCGCCGAGCTGCGCCATCATCGGCGCCATCGGACCGGCCTGGGCGGCCACTTCGGGCGGGATCGCGCTGGACATCGCTGCCACCACCCGGCCGGCCACCGGGTCGCAGAGCGCCGCCCAGGTCCCGATGGTCTTCTCCACCCAGTCGATCTGGCTCCACGCCTCGGTGGTGGTGATGCCCGACGGCAGGTCGGTGACACCGTCCAGCCAGACGTCGGCCAGCCGCAGGGCGTCGGCCACGGCGGCATCGTCGGCCGGTCCCATCCGCCGGTGTTGGCTCGCCAGGCTGGAGATGGCCAGCTGTCGGGCCAGGTCCCAGTTCACCGGGCCGCCCGAGCCGGACAGCAGCCGCTGCAACTCGGCGAACAGCGGGATCTTGCCCGCGATGTCATCAGGATCGCGGCCCGGTTCGTTCTCGCCGAACTGCCCGAAGCCGAAACCGAAGTTGCTCATACCCGTCACGTTAGCTTCCAACGTCCCAGCCGCGGCGCCGGTGCCCGGGCCGCGTGCGCCGTCAGCGAACGCCGACCACCGGCCGGGTGCAGCCCGCCGACCCAGCCGGCCAGCCGACCAGCCGACCCAGCCGGCCAGCCGGCCAGCCGACCAGCCGACCAGCCGACCAGCCGGCCAGCCGCCGCGACTGTCCGGGCGTGTTCCGGCGCGCGTCCGCAGTCACCGCGGTCCGGCCGCCTAACGTGCACCGCATGGCATGGCTGTGGTGGTTGCTGGCACCGGTGGCCAGTACCGGAGTCGGTGCTGTCGTGATCTGGTGGCGAAACCCCGCCGGCCCGGAACGCCGGTTACGCCGTGCCGATGCCGTTACCGAACACCAGGCGCTGTTGCGGGCACTCGCGCAGCATCCCCCGGTCGGTGCGACGCGGCGAGCCGGCACGCTTCAGCCGGCCGCCGACCAGCCGGCCGCCGACCAGCCGGCTGCCGACCGACCCGGCGCGGCCTGACGTCGGCTGCCGACCGGCCTACGCCCGTCTGCCGGCTGACCCGGTGCGGCCAGCCGGGGGGCGTCTGAGAGTCGATCCCGCGGGTTCCGGCGCCACGCCGGAACCCGGCGACTACTGTGATCGCAATGTCTCGTCAGCTGCGCACCCTGCTCATCGGTGCCGTGTTGTGCCTGGTACTGGGCATCCTGAGCTTCGGCATGCGAGTGCCGTACCTGGTCGAGAGCCCCGGGCCCACGTTCAACACCCTGGGCAAGGACGACGGTAAGGACATCATCGCCGTCAGCGGCCACCCGGTGACCCCGACGTCCGGGCACCTGAACCTGATGACGGTATCGGCTGGAACCGAGAACACCACCATCCTTGGAGCGGTCCGGGGCTGGCTGCGCCACGACGAGGTCGTGGTGCCGCACGACAGCCTGTACCCGCCGGGAACCTCGCAGCAGGAACAGGACGCGCAGAACTCCCAGGACTTCCTGGTGTCCCAGCAGAATGCTGTCGAGGCGGCCGCCTGCGAACTGGGGTACCCGAAGGGCCTGGGGGTGGACTCGGTGCCGGCCGAATCGCCGAACGCGACGGCGCTCAAGGGGGGCGACCAGTTCCTCTCGGTGGACGGTACCCCGGTCGCCGACGACACCGCGCTGCGCAAGGTGCTGGCCGCGCACCGCGCCGGCGACCGGTTGCCGGTCACGGTGCTCCGGGGCGGCAAGCGGCTGCAGGCCACCCTGGTGCTGCAGGCCCCGGCCGCCGGCACCAGCACGCCGAGGATCGGGATCACGATCGTGCAGGGCTGCCTGCTGCCGTTCCAGGTGACCCTCAGCCTCACCGGCATCGGCGGCCCGTCGGCCGGCCTGATGTTCACCCTCGGCATCATCGACAAGATCAGCACCCACGACCTCACCCGAGGCCGGTTCATCGCCGGCACCGGCACCATCGAGCCGTCCGGGAAGGTGGGACCGATCGGCGGCATCGCGCTGAAGATGATCGCGGCCCGCCGGGCCGGGGCCACCCTGTTCCTGGCGCCGGACACCAACTGTGTCGACGTCCGCGGCAACATCCCGTCCGGGCTCGAGGTCATCAAGGTGACCGCCCTGCACGACGCGATCGCCAGCCTGGACGCCCAGGCCGCCGGCCGCGCCGTGCCACACTGCTGACGCCGCCGGGCACAGCCAGGCCCGGCCGGGATCAGCTAGCCCCGCCGAGAGCCAAGCCAGGCGGCGCCGGTATCCAGCCGGTATCAGTCGGTCAGGGTGGCGCTCAGCGCGGCGACCAGGTTGGGCGCCAGGTCCGGCCCGGTCAGCAGGTCATCGCCGGCCTCGGCGGTGCCCCGCAGCCGCAGGATGCTCGCCGACCGGCCGTCGCGCAGCACCGCCACCACCAGCCGGGCCTCCCGGCGCTCCGGGTGTTCCAGCGCCGCGGCCGGGACCGACTCGATCGCCAGGTCGTCCAGTTCGGGCTCGGCCGACGGCGGCAGCAGGACGATCTCCTGGCTGAGCGCGCAGCCGAGCACCTCCGCCGGCCAGCCGATCTGGGCCAGCATCTCGTCCAGCGGGCCCTCGGGCAGGTCCTCCTGGGCCACCGGGGTGAGCGAGTCCGGCGAGATGTCGTCCGGATCGCCGGTCGCGGTGTCGCCCAGGACGGCCGCCGCGGCCGGGTCGGCGGCCAGCAGCCGGGTCGGCACCAGGGCGAACAGGCTCGGCGCAAGATCCCAGCCGGCCTGACCGACGTAGGCTTCGATCTCGGCGGCAATGGCCTCGAGCAGGACGGGTCCAGGGCCGGTGGCGGAGTTCTCAGCAGGCATGCCTAGATCCTGCCATCCGGGCCGGAACCCCTACCCTGCTTCCAACGTTGCTTCCTACGACAAGATCGAGAGCAACCGAGCCGTGCCGGGCCGACCGAGGCGGCGGGTCGGGGGCACGGTGAGGAGATCTCGTGGCCATGCGGCCTGACATGCCCAGCATCCGGGTGTCGCGGCGCGGCAAGATCGTGATCGGGGTACTGGTCTCGCTCTTCGTCCTGCTGTCCGCGCTCGGTTCGCTGGTGCGGGTGTACACGAACTGGCTGTGGTTCGGCGAGGTCGGCTACCGCGGCGTGTTCAGCACCATCCTCGCCACCCGGATCGTGCTGTTCCTGGTGGTGGGCCTGGTGCTGGCGGCGATCATCGGCGCCAACGTGTTCCTGGCCTACCGGATGCGCCCCCCGTTCCGGCCGATCTCGCAGGAGCAGGAGAACCTGGAGCGCTACCGGGTGGCCCTGGAACCGCGCAAGCGGCTGATCTTCGGCGCCGTGCTGGTGCTGACCTTCATCGCGGCGGGCATGTCGGCGCAGAGCAACTGGAAGATCTGGCAGCTGTGGCGCAACGGGGTGTCCTTCGGCGTCAAGGACCCGCAGTTCCACCGCGACATCTCCTTCTTCGCCTGGGACTACCCGGCCTACCGGCTGCTGCTGGGGCTGGCGTTCAACGCGGTGGTGTTCTCGCTGCTGCTGAGCCTGGCGGTGCACTACCTGTTCGGTGCCTTCCGGATCGCCACGCCCGGCCCCAAGCTCACCATCTCGGCGCGCCGGCACGTCACCCTGCTGGTCTTCTTCTTCATCGTGCTCAAGGCCTGTGCCTACTGGCTGGACCGCTACGGCCTGGTGTTCTCCGGCCGCGGCAAGGTGACCGGCGCGTCCTACACCGACGTCAACGCCTCGCTGCCGGCCAAGATGATCCTGTTCTGGGTGGCGGTGCTGATCGCGCTGGCGGTGCTGGCCAGCCTGTGGCTCAAGAGCGCCCAGATCCCGATCATCTCCTTCGTGGTGCTGCTGATCCTGTCGATCGGCATCAACGGGATCTATCCGGCGATCGTTCAGCAGGTCACGGTGAAGCCGAACGCCAGTGACAAGGAAGCTCCCTACATCGCACGAAATATCCAGGCCACCCGGCAGGCCTATGACATCGTCAGCGCCACCGACGGCGGCAAAGTGACCTATCAGGCCTACTCGGTGACGACCCGGCCCGACAACGCCGCGCTGACCCCGACAGATCCCACCGTGTCCAACCTGCGCATCCTCGACCCGAACGTCGTGTCGCCGACCTTCAGCAAGTTCCAGCAACTGCGCAACCAGTACGGCTTCTCGACCAAGCTCGACATCGATCGCTACACGGTGGACGGCCAGACCAAGGACTACGTCGTCGGCGTCCGCGAGCTGGACCAGAGCAAGCTGACCGGCAACCAGACCAACTGGATCAACGCCCACACCTTCTACACCCACGGCTACGGCTTCGCCGCCGCTGCCGCCAGCAGCGACGTGACCAACACCAAGGAGTTCACCGAGGGCGACATCCCGCCGAAGGGACCGCTGGATCTGAGCACCCCGCAGGTGTACTACGGCGAGCTGCTGCCCAGCTACTCCATCGTCGGCGCGTCCGGATCGCCGCGTGAGTACGACGGCGCGGACGTCAAGACCACCTACGCAGGCAGCGGCGGAGTGCCGCTGTCCAACATCTTCAATCGGCTGGCATTCGGCATCAAGTACCGCGAGACCAACTTCCTGCTCAACGACGCCGCCAGCGCCAAGGGCGCGAAGATCATGTTCGATCGCAACCCGCGGCAACGGGTCGAGAAGGTCGCGCCGTTCCTGAAGGTCGACGGCGACCCGTATCCCGCGGTCATCGACGGTCGGGTTCAGTGGATCGTCGATGGATACACCACGCTCGCGAACTACCCCTATTCAGAAAGGCAGAACCTATCGGACCTGACCGCCGACTCGCTGACCGCGACCAACCGGACAGCGTCCCAGGCCGACAGCCAGGTCAACTACATTCGCAACTCGGTCAAGGCCACGGTCGACGCCTACTCCGGCAAGGTCACCCTGTACCAGTGGGACGACGACCCGGTGCTCAGAAGCTGGATGAAGGTGTTTCCCAACCTGGTCCAGCCCAAGTCCTCGATGCCGGCCGGCGTGCTGGCCCACGTCCGCTACCCGCAGGACCTGTTCGAGGTGCAGCGCAAGGTGCTCGAGCAGAATCACGTCGACGACGCTCGGCAGTTCTACAACGTGGCCGACAAGTGGACCGTCCCGAACGACCCGTACCTGGACTCGGCCGTGGCCCAGCCGCCGTACTACGTGCTCGCCAACGCGCCGGCCAGCCACGGCGGGCGAGCGCAGTTCCAGCTGACCACTCCGATGAAGGTTAACAACAGCACAAACCTGGCGGCCTACATCACCGTCAACAGCGACCCGGGGCCGAACTACGGCAACATGACGGTGCTCAAGGTGCCCAGCAGCTCGGTCATCCAGGGCCCGGAGCAGCTGGCCAACACCTTCAGCTCCAACGCGACCATCTCCAAGGACATCTCGCTGCTGGACTCCGGCGGATCCCAGGTCATCCATGGCAACCTGCTCACCCTGCCGATCGGCGATTCGTTCCTGTACGTCGAGCCGCTGTACGTGCAGGCCTCCGGTTCGACCGGATACCCGATCCTGCAGCGGGTGCTGGTCGCCTACGGCGACAAGATCGGTTACGCCGGCAATCTCGCCGACGCCCTTAACAATCTCAGTCACGGCACGGTCGGGGCGTCATTGCTGGACGGGGGCGCAAGCTCGGGCGGCTCCCAGACCACCCCGCCGCCTTCGCCGCCGGCCTCGTCCTCGCCGCCGTCGGCCGGCCCGACCGCCCCGCCCGTGAC
>JAVEEO010000157.1 GCA_030840415.1 Pseudonocardiales bacterium
ATGCACCAGCCGGGCCACCGCGTCGCGGGTGCGGCCCTCGGCCGACCCCGTCTCGATCCGGGCTTGGTCGACCTGGGTCCCGAGGCGCTGCGGGAGGCCGGGGTTGTCGGTCGGGTTCGCACCGGCAGCGCTCGCGCGGGCTGCCGGTGCGAGCACCGGTGCCTGGGCGGAAGCCGAGCCTGCGAATTTCACAAGACAAGTATGACGTATTTCCGGTGTCGATCACAGCCCGGGGCCACCGGGGGCGTGCGGTGTCGCCGGTGGCATCGGTCACCGCGACCGGCCGGGCAGCCCCATGATGCCCGCATCCCGCGGTCGCGGCTGAGGCGGTAGGTTCTGCGGGTGCTCTACCGCGCCGCTGAACTGGTCGTCTCGCCGCTGCTGCGTGCCTACTTCAAGCCGCGGGCCAGCGGCCAGCAGTACGTGCCGCGCACCGGCCCGGCCATCATCGCCGCCAACCATCTCTCCGCGGCCGACGAGGTGTTCACCCCGATCACCGCCGGCCGGCAGGTGCTGTACTTCGCCAAGGCCGAGTACTTCAACGGTCCCGGCCTGCGCGGCCGGGTGACCGCCTGGACCTTCAGCCAGCTCGGCCTGGTGCCGGTGGACCGGGACAACCCCCGGGCCGCGGCCAACACCATCGACGTCGGAGTCGAACTGCTCGGCCAGCACAAGGCGCTGGGCATCTATCCCGAGGGCACCCGGTCCCCGGACGGCCGGTTGCACAAGTTCCGCACCGGGGTGGCCCGGCTGGCGCTGCGCACCGGTGCGCCGGTCATTCCGGTGGGCCTGGTCGGCACCGACAAGGTGCTGGCCGAGGGCAGCCGGCACTGGTACCGGGCACCGGTCGAGGTGAACTACGGCCCGGCGCTGGACTTCTCCGGCCGCGCCGCGGACGAGCGTTCGGCCTGGTCCCTGCGCGAGGTGACCGAGACCATCCGGGAGGCGGTGCAGAAGCTGTCCGGGCAGGACTACGTCGACACCTACGGCAGCTCGGTCAAGGTTTCGGACTAGCTGCCGGGCGAAACCCGACGAGGTGCCCGCGGAACCGGCGGACCGCTGGGGAGTTCCGCCGGTCACGCCGGGCACTACCTAGTACGCCGGGCGGCGGCCACTACCGAGACTGGACCGGTGTCCGCCGCCGTGGAGATCACCGATCTCGTCAAGCGCTATGCCGGCCGGCCGGCGGTGGACGGTATCTCGCTGACCGTCCCGCGTGGCCACCTGCTGGCGCTACTTGGCACCAACGGCGCCGGCAAGACCACCACCATCGAGATCTGCGAGGGCTTCCGGCGGCCCGACGGCGGCCAGGTCCGGGTGCTCGGGCTGGACCCGCTGCGCGACGGGACCGTCCTGCGTCCCAAGGTCGGGGTGATGCTGCAGGGCGGCGTCGGCGGTTACACCGGAGCCCGCGCCCTGGAACTGCTGCAGCTGTTCGGCAGCTACGCCGCACACCCGCTGGACGCGGCCGGGCTGCTGGCGGAGGTGGGGCTGGCCGAGGTGGCCGGTACGCCGGTCAAGCGGCTGTCCGGCGGCCAGCAGCAGCGGCTGTCACTGGCGATGGCGCTGATCTCGCGTCCGGAGCTGCTGTTCCTCGACGAGCCGACCACCGGCATGGACCCGCAGGCCCGGCGCGGCACCTGGGACTTGATCCGCCGGTTGCGCCGGGACGGGGTCAGCATCGTGCTGAGCACCCATTACCTGGACGAGGCCGAGCAGCTGGCCGACTCGGTGGTGATGCTGCACGCCGGCCGGATCGTCGCCGAGGGCAGCCCGGCCGAGCTGATCCAGGCCGGCTCTGCCGGTCAGGTCCGGTTCTCCGGGCCGGCCGGGCTGCCGGTCGCCGAACTGCGGGCCGCGCTGCCGGCCGGCGTCCAGGTCAGCGAACCGGCCACCGGCTGTTACCTGGTGGCCGGCGAGGTGACCCCGGCGCTGCTGGCCGGCATCACCTCCTGGTGCGCGGCGCGCAACGTGCTGGCCGAGGGGCTCAGCGTGGAACGGCGCAGCCTGGAAGACGTCTTCCTGGACCTGACCCGGACCGGCCGATGACCGTCAGCTTCGCGCCCGCCCCGGCCGCCGCGCCGCCGTTGCGAATGCTGGCCGCCCAGACCCGGATGGAGCTGCGGCTGCTGCTGCGCAACGGCGAGCAGGTCGGGCTCACCCTGGTCATCCCGCTGCTGCTGGAGTTCTTCTTCAACCTGCCCTTGCTGTACTCCCTGGACGTGCCCCGCCGGATCGACTTCGTGGTGCCGTCGGTGCTGGCGCTGGCGGTGATGAGCGCCTCGTTCACCGGGCTGGCGATCGGCACCGGCTTCGAGCGCAAGTACGCGGTGCTCAAGCGGCTCGGCGCCACGGCGCTGTCCCGGCGGGTGCTGCTGCTCGGCAAGACCTGCGCGGTGCTGATCCTGCAGGTGCTGCAAGCGGCGTTGATCTGCCTGTTCGGGCTGGTGCTCGGCTGGCATCCCAGCGGCGGGACGGTGTCGGCGGCGGTGCTGATCGTGCTCGGCACCTTCGCCTTCGGCGGCCTCGGGCTGCTGCTGGCCGGCACCGTCCGGGCCGAGGTGACTCTCGCGGCGGCGAACCTGGCCTGGCTGGTGCTGCTGTTCGCCGGCGGCATCGCGATCCCGCTGTCGCGCTATCCGGACGCCGCCGCCGATCTGCTGCGCTGGCTGCCGTCGGCGGCGCTGTCCGACGGCCTGCACCAGGTGCTCGAGCACGGCGCCGGCCTGCCGGTCCGGCCGGCGCTGACCCTGCTGGTCTGGGCGGCGGTGGCGCTGCCGGCCGCGGCGCGGTGGTTCCGGTGGGAGTGACTCCTCCGGCTTGGAGACGCTGGATTCGCCGGCCCGCCGTGCTGCGCGGGCTGGCGCTGGCCACCCTGATCGCCAACGTCGCCATCGTGGTGACCGGTGGTGCGGTGCGGTTGACCGGCTCGGGGCTGGGCTGCCCCACCTGGCCGTCCTGCACCGACGCCTCGCTGACCCCGACCCGGGAGTACGCCGCGCACGGCATCATCGAGTTCACCAACCGGCAGCTGACCTTCGTGCTCAGCGCGGTGGTGCTGGCGACGCTGGTAGCCGCGATCCTGGCCCGCCGGCAGGTCCGGCTGGCCGTGCTGGTGGCGGCCAGCATTCCGGCCCAGGCGGTGCTGGGTGGCATCACGGTGCTCACCCACCTCAACCCGTGGACGGTCGCCGCGCACTTCCTGCTGTCGATGCTGATCATCGCCGCTGCCTTCGCGCTGTGGTGGCGGCTGCGCGAGGACCCCGACGGTTCCCCCGGTGCGGGGACGGGAACCGGGGTTGCCGGCTCCGCCGCGCTGCGTACCGCCGGCTGGGTTGTCGCGGCGCTGACCGCCGCGGTGCTGGCGGTCGGGACGGTGGTGACCGGCAGCGGCCCGCACGCCGGCGACAAGGGCGCGACCCACCGGATCGGGTTCGATCCCGGCGCGGTCTCCCAGCTGCACGCCGACCTGGTGATGCTGCTGATCGGCGTCAGCGTGGGCCTGGCGGTGCTGGCCCGGGCGGCCGGCGCGCCATCCCGGCTGCATCGGGCCGGCTGGCTGCTGGTGGCGGTGGAGCTGGCGCAGGGACTGATCGGCTTCGTGCAGTACTTCACCCACGTGCCGGCGGTGCTGGTGGGCCTGCACATGCTCGGTGCCTGCCTGGTCTGGCTGGCCGCCCTCACCGTGCTGGCACGGACGCCGCACCGGCCGGCACTGACCGCCCCGGCCGACGCCCGGCTGCTCACGGGTCAGCGGCGCTGAGCCGTTTCCTGCCTCCCCCGGCGCGAGAAGGGCCTCGATGCACCACGCCGCTACCGTCCTGAACTGGTTCGCGTTGATGCTGAACGCCGCCGTGGTGATCATCAGCCTGGCCCGGGTAATCTCCCGCCCCGGCACCCGGGCATCGCGACCCGTGCTCGCGCGCGTCTGGTTGGGACTGTTCGTCCTCATCGAGGCGGGTCCCCGGCTGGCCGGCTGGCCGTCCGGGGTGGTGCTGGCACTGTCGGTGCTGGCATTTGCGCCGCTGCTGCTGGGCGTCCGGGCGCTCTACCGGCGCTGAACGCCGGCCTGCGGCGACTAGCCGTGCTGCTGCGGGTTGGCGGTGCCGGTGCCCGGGCCGGTCGCGTTCGCCGGGCTGGCGGTGCTGGTCGCGGTGCCGCTGGTCCCGCTACCGCCGGCCGGCCCCGGTGTGGTGCTGGAGGACGTGCTGACCGACGGAGCGGTGCTGGTCGTCGACGCCGCGCTGCTGCTCGGTGGCGGGGCACTGCTGGCCGGGGCGCTGGTCGACCGCGTGGGGGACGCGCTGCTGGACGGCGCGGCGCTGCTGCTCGAGGGCGGGGCGCTGCTGCTCGACGGCGCGCTGGAACTGGGCCGGCTCGAGGAGGTGCTTCCGGCAGCCGAGGTAGGCACCGAGCCGATCGGCGCCACCGAGGTCGCCGACCGCGACGGGGTGCCCGACACGGGCTGCCGGCTGCTGCCGCTGGACACCGACTGTCCCGGCAACACCCCGGGCTTCTTCGAGGACGAGCCATTCGCCAGCACCAGGCCGCCGGCCGCCAGGGCCGCGATCACGGCGGCTCCGGCGACCAGGGCGCCGACCAGCGGGCCGCGACCGGACCGCCGCTCGTCGTACTGGTCGTCGGGCGTGAGGTGGTCGACATGGTCATCGGATGCCGGCGGCATCGGTGCCAGGCCGGCAGCCGGGATGTAGGCGGTCGGCAACTCCGGGGCATCGCCGAATCCGGGCTGGCCGTCGCCGAAGCCGGGTTGGCCGGCCGGGGCTGCCCCGAAGGCCGGCGGGCCGGCTGCCTGCACCGGTGGCGGCGAGCCGGCCGCGGACGGCACCAGGACGGCATCGGCCAGCGCGTTCTCCGGCATTCCGGCAGCACCGGCCAGGCCGGCGGCACCGGCCACTCCGGCCGCAGCGACCCCGGCGGCGGCGGCCAGCGGAGCGCCGGCGGCCAGCACCGCGTCACCGGCGAGCACCGCGTTGCCGGCCGGCACCGGGTTGACCACACCTTCGCGCAGCGCGCGGGCCACCTCGGCCGCGCTGGGCCGCTGCTCGGCGTCCATCAGGGTCATCGCCGTCAGCAGCTCCGGCCACGGCCGGGGCAGGCCGGCCGGGATCTCCGGCGAGCGGTCCAGCCGGGCCAGCACCGCTTCCAGCGCCGGGCCCTGATAGGAACGCTGGCCGGTGAGCGCCTCGATCAGCACCAGGCCGAGCGCGTAGATGTCGGCGGCCGGGCCCACCTCCGCACCGCGGGCCTGCTCGGGCGCGAGGTAGGAGGCGGTCCCCACCATGAAGTCGGCGCTGGTCAGATGCTCGCTGCCCAGTAGCCGGACGATGCCGAAGTCCGACAGCCGGGCCCGCACCGTGCTCTCACCGGTGGTGCCGTCGGCGCCGAGCAGGATGTTGGCCGGCTTGATGTCGCGATGGACCATGTGCTGGGAGTGCACGTAGGCCAGCGCCCCGGCGATCTGGACCGCGATCTCGCGGGCCTCCGGCTCGGTCAGCGGCGCCTGGGCGATCTGGGCGGCCAGGCTGGGACCGCTGATCAGCTCCATCACCAGGAAGGCCGGCTCGCCGTCCGAGCCGATCGAGCCGTCGAACAGGGTGATCAGGTTGGGATGGCTGAGCCGGGCCAGCGTCTGCAGCTCCAGTTCCTGACGCTGCACGCCGCCGGTCGCCTCGTCCGGGTCGGTGTGGGCGCGGAACACCTTCACCGCGACGTCACGGGCCAGCAGTTGGTCGTGCGCCCGGAACACCTCGGCCATGCCGCCGGCGCCGATCCGGTCGATCACCCGGTAGCGCCCGCCGAGCAACCAGCCCGGTTCGCCGGGCTGGGGTGGCGGCGGGGCCGGGATCGCCTCGGTCGCGGGCCCCTCGACTACCGGCGGGGCGGGCTCGACGGCAGCGGCCGGCGGTGGGGTGGGCTCGATGGCAGCAGCCGGTGGGGCCTGGACAGCAGGGATGGCCTCGGTCGCCGGGCCGGCCTCGGTCGCCGGGCCGGCCTCGGTCGCCGGGATGGCCTCGGTCGCCGGGATGGCCTCGGTCGCCGGGATGGCCTCGGTCGCCGGGCCGGCCTCGGTCGCCGGGCCCGGATCAGCACCGGCAGCTCGGTCGGCACCGGTATGCCAACCGGCGCTCACGTCCTCGGAAATAACTCCCCCAGCCACCTGCGGACCCGCTGTTGGCTCAGCGATCCGGGTACCAGGCTAGCGGGCCTCACAGGAAACGGCTGGCAGAGTAGATGAACAGGCCGACCAGGGAGCCGACCACGGTGCCGTTGATCCGGATGAATTGCAGGTCCCGACCCACCTGCAGCTCCAGCCGGCGGGCGGTCGACTCGGCATCCCAGCGCGCCACTGTGTGAGTGATCACGCCGGTCAGCTCGCCGGAGTAGTGGGTGAGCACGTGTCGCATCACGCCGAGCAGCCAGCGGTCGCACTTGGCCTGCAACTGCTCGTCGTCGCGCAGCGCGATGCCGGTCTGCCGGATCACCGAAGTGCCGACCCGGCGCAATTCGGAGTTCGGGTCCAACGCGGCATCCAGCACCGCCTTCTTCAACGGCAGCCAGAGCGAGGCCAGCGCGTTGCGCACCGCCGGGTGGTCCAGCAGCTCCGACTTCCACTGCTCCAGGTGCCCGGCGGCCTCCGGGTCGGTGCGCAACTGCACCGCGTACTGCCGCAGCCGCTCGTCGAACTGGACCCGCAGGGCGTGCTCGGGATCGCCGGCCACGTCGGCCAGGAAGTTCTGGACGCTGGAGAACAGCTTGTTGAACACCCGGCCGTCCACCCAGTCGGGCACCCACTCCGGCGACTCCTCGGCGACCCGCTTGCGGAACAGGTCGCGGTTGTCGTCCAGGAAGCGCATCAGCGCCCGCAGCCCCTCGCCCATCAGGATCTGGTGCTGGTTGCCCTCCATCGCCAGGTCCAGCACCCTGGCCACCACCGGGGCGGCCGGCAGCCGGCGCAGCTGGGCGTCGGCGAAGTTCTCGATGGCCAGCCGGATGTCCTCGTCGGCCAGCACGGTGTTGGCGCCTGCCAGCGCCACCCCGAACTCGTGCGAGAGCTTCTCCGGACGGTCGCCGCTGGCCAGCCACTCCCCGATCCGGCGCGGCACCTGCGCCGCCTGCAGCCGGGGGCCGACCACCTCGGCGGTCAGGAAGTTCTGCTCGACGAACTCGCCCAGGCTCTCGCCGATCTGGTCCTTCTTGCGCGGGATGATCGCGGTGTGCGGGATCGGCAGCCCGAGCGGGTGCCGGAACAGCGCGGTCACCGCGAACCAGTCCGCCAGGCCGCCGACCATGGCGGCCTCGCTGGCCGCCTGGACGAACGGCCAGACGCCGTGGTCGTCGCCGAGCACCTTGCACAGCACGAAGACCACGGCGGCCAGCACCAGGCCACCGGTGGCGACCAGCTTCATCCGGCGCAGCGCCACGCGCCGCTCGGCGTCCCCGGCCAGCGAGAGCACGGGGGTTTCGGGAGCGGTCATCGGCGCAGCCGGGCGCTGATCGCGTCGGCCAGCCGGTCGGCGGCACCGTCGGCGAAGCCCAGGAACAGCGACGGCTCGACCAGCTCCAGCTCGACCACCACCGGGCCCTCCGGAGTGGGCAGCAGGTCGATCCGGGCATAGAGCAGGTTCTCGGCCAGCTCGGCGTTGGCGTGGGCGAACACCCGCTCGGCGACCGCCAGCTCGGCCGCGGACGGCAGCCGCGCGCTGATCCGCTCCTCGAGGTAGAGCGCCTCGCCGTCGATCCGGTGCCGGGCGTCGGGTTCAAGCATCGCGCCCTTGCGAATGGCGTGGCTGAATGTCCCGTCGAAGAAGATCAGCGCGGTCTCGCCGGCGGTGTCGACGGCGTCGAGGTAGGGCTGCACCAGCACCGTCCGGCCGGCCGCGTGCAGCCGCTGGGCGTGCTCGCGGGCCTGCTGGTGCGCGTCCGGCAGGCTGGCGTCGAACCGTCCGACCCCGCGCGAACCGGCCCCGACCGACGGCTTGAGCACGAACTCGCCGTACTCGGGCAGTTTGGGCTCGGTGCCCGGCGGCACCAACTGGGTGGGCACCACCGGCAGGCCCGCCTCGGCCAGCGCGCCGAGATAGGCCTTGTCGGTGTTGGGCAGTACCACCGCCGCCGGGTTGTGCAGCCGGGGTACCGAGGCCACCCAGTCCAGGAACTCCTCGCGCCGGGAGGTGTAGTTCCAGGTCGCCCGGATCACCGTCAGGTCGAAGGCCGACCAGTCGACGCCCGGCTCGTCCCACGCCACCATGCTGGCCTCGATGCCCCGGTCGGCCAGTGCCGGCAGCAGCGGCAGGTCGTCACCGTCCCCGGTCGGCATGTCCAGGCAGGTGGCAAGGGCGATACGGCGGCTCACGTCCCGATCGTACGGGCGGCAGACCCCGGCCCGACCAGGCCGGCGTCAGCGCAGGAAGGTGTCCACCGCGACGGCCAGGAACACGAAGGCCAGGTAGCTGTTGGACAGGTGGAACAGCCGCATCGGGTGACCGGGCCGGCCGGCCCGCGCGGCGGCGAACAGCCGGTGCGCCTCGGCCAGCAGCGCCGCCCCGGCGCCGGCGGCCAGCACTCCGTACACCCAGCCGGTGGCCAGCGGCCAGAGCAGCAGCGAGGTCGCCACCGTCAGCCAGGCGTACGCCACGATCTGGCGGGCCACCCGCTCCGGCGAGGCGACCACCGGCAGCATCGGCACGCCGGCCCGGGCGTAGTCGTCCTTGTAGCGGATCGCCAGCGCCCAGAAGTGCGGCGGCGTCCAGAAGAACACCACGCCGAACAGCACCACCGGGGCCCAGGCCAGCGAGCCGGTGACCGCCGCCCAGCCGATCAGTACCGGCATGCAGCCGGCCGCGCCGCCCCAGACGATGTTCTGCGAGGTCCGCCGCTTGAGCAGCATGGTGTAGACGACGACGTAGAAGGCGATCGCGAGCGCGGTCAGCCCGGCTGCGAGCAGGTTGGTGCACACCGCCATCAGCGCGACCGCCAGCATCCCGAGCAGCGTGCCGAACCGGAGCGCGGCGGTCGGCGAGACGTCGTGGACGGCCAGCGGCCGGTGACCGGTGCGGCGCATCAGCGCGTCGATGTCGCGGTCGAGGTAGCAGTTGAGCGCATTGGCCGAACCGGCCGCCAGGGTGCCGCCGATCAGGGTGGCCAGCACCGTCTGCCAGCGGGGCAGGCCACCGGCGGCCAGCACCATGGCCGGCAGGGTGGTCACCAGCAGCAACTCGATGATGCGTGGCTTGGTCAGGGCAACGTAGGCTCGTACCGAGGTCATCGCCGAGCTGGTCGCGACCGCGTCACCCGAACGAGAACGGGCAACCGGGGTCTGCGTCACCGGCTCAGCGTAACGCCCGGCCGAACCCACGGCCGCCACCGCATCCGGCGTCGCGGACGGGCCTCGCGACACCGCCCGACGCACCCTCGCCGCCGCCGAGGACCGAGCATCCACATGCCCCGTCCACAGGCGCTGTCCCCTCGACGAACTCAGCGCTGAAAGCGATTAGGCTCGAACCCGCAGGCCCTCCCGTGGCCCGCAGAGCAGGAGAGGCACGTGAGCGACACCGCAGCCGGCATCGTCAGCACCCATCCGGACTGGTGGACCGATCTGGATACCACCGCAGTGGACACCGCCCGGCTGCTGGCAGCCGACGCCGTCCAGAAGGTCGGCAATGGCCATCCGGGCACGGCCATGAGCCTGGCTCCCCTGGCATATCTGCTCTTCCAGCGGACGATGCGCCACGACCCGACCGACCCGAACTGGGTCGCCCGCGACCGGTTCGTGCTGTCCAACGGGCACTCCTCGCTCACCCTCTACATCCAGCTCTACCTCGGCGGCTACGGCCTGGAGCTCGACGACCTCAAGTCGCTGCGCACCTGGGGCTCGCTGACCCCCGGCCACCCCGAGCACGGTCACACCATCGGCGTCGAGACCACCACCGGCCCGCTCGGGCAGGGTGTCGGCAACGCGGTCGGCATGGCGATGGCAGCCCGCCGCGAGCGCGGCCTGCTGGACCCGGACGCGCCCGCGGGCGAGTCGCCGTTCGACCACCACATCTACGTGATCGCCGGTGACGGCTGCCTGGAGGAGGGCGTGTCCAGCGAGGCGAGCTCGCTGGCCGGCCACCAGCAGTTGGGCAACCTGACCCTGATCTATGACGACAACCACATCTCGATCGAGGACGACACCAACGTGGCGTTCTCCGAAGATGTGCTGGCCCGCTACCAGGCCTACGGCTGGCATACCCAGTACGTCGAGTCCGGCGAGGACGTGGTGGCCCTGGAAGCCGCGCTGGCGGCGGCCAAGGCCGAGACAGACCGGCCGTCCATCATCGCGGTTCGCACCATCATCGGCTGGCCGGCACCGACCAAGCAGAACACCGGCAAGGCGCACGGCGCCGCGCTCGGCGAGGACGAGGTGCGCAAGACCAAGGAGCTGCTCGGCTTCAACCCCGACGAGCACTTCGCGGTCGCCCCCGAGGTACTGGCCCACACCCGTGAGCTGGCCCAGCGCGGCCGGGACGCCCGCGCGGCCTGGCAGCCGAGTTTCGACCAGTGGGCCAAGGACAATCCCGATCGCAAGCAGCTGTTCGATCGGATGATCGGCCGCACCCTGCCGCCCGGCTGGACCGACGTGCTGCCCACCTTCGACACCGAGAAGGACGGCAAACCCAACCAGATCGCCACCCGGGCCGCGTCCGGCAAGGTGCTCTCGGCGCTGGCCCCGGTGCTGCCCGAACTGTGGGGCGGCTCGGCCGACCTCGCCGAGTCCAACAACACCACCATGGACGGCGAGCCGAGCTTCGTGCCGGCCGACCGGCAGACCAAGGAATGGCCGGGCGGCCCGTACGGGCGCACCCTGCACTTCGGCATCCGCGAGCACGCGATGGGTTCGATCATGAACGGCATCACGCTGCACGGCGGCACCCGCGTCTACGGCGGCACCTTCCTGGTGTTCAGCGACTACATGCGCCCGCCGGTGCGGCTGGCGGCGCTGATGCAGATTCCCCCCATCTACGTCTGGACGCACGACTCGATCGGTCTCGGCGAGGACGGCCCGACCCACCAGCCGGTGGAGCACCTGGCCGCGCTGCGCGCCATCCCGGGCCTGGACGTGGTCCGACCGGCCGACGCCAACGAGACCTCGGTGATCTGGCGGACCGTGCTGGAACACACCGACCGCCCCGCCGGCCTGGCGCTGTCCCGGCAGCCGCTGCCGGTGCTGGAGCCCGGCAAGGTGGTCGACGCCGACAAGGGCGGCTACGTGCTGGAGGACTCCTCGACGGCGATCCCGACGGTGATTTTGATCGCCACCGGCTCCGAGGTGGGCCTGGCCCTGGCCGCCCGCGAGCGACTGGAGGCCGAGGGCACCCCGACCCGGGTGGTGTCGATGCCCTGCCTCGAGTGGTTCCACGCCCAGGACCGGTCCTACCAGCAGCAGGTGCTGCCGCCGGCGATCAAGGCCCGGGTCAGCATCGAGGCCGGCGTCTCGCAGGGCTGGCGCGAGATCGTCGGCGAGGCCGGCGAGATCGTGGCGATCGACCACTTCGGTGCCAGCGCCAACGTCGGAGTGCTGTTCGAGCAGTTCGGCTTCACCCCGGACAACGTGGTCGCGGCGGCCCACACCAGCCTGGAACGAGTCGGCAAGATCACCGGCACCACGACCGGCAACTAGCCGCGCGTCCAGCGCTGAACCCCGCATTGCTCCCAGGAGAGGATCCAACATGAGCGACGCACTCGCCGACCTGTCGGCCCAAGGCGTGTCCATCTGGCTCGACGACATCAGCCGCGAGCGACTGGTCAGCGGCAACCTGCAGCAGCTGATCGACACCAAGCACGTGGTCGGCGTGACCAGCAACCCGTCGATCTTCCAGAAGGCGATGGAGGGTTCGGCCGAGGGCGACTCCGCCTACGCCCAGCAGGTGCACGGCCTGGCGGTGCGCGAGGTCGCCCTGGAGGAGGCCGTCCGGCTGCTGACCTCCTATGACATCCGGTGGGCCTGCGACGTGCTGCGGCCGGTCTACGACGCCACCGACGGCGAGAACGGCCGGGTGTCGATCGAGGTCGATCCGCGGATCGCCCACGACAGCGACAAGACCACCGCCGAGGCCACCGCGCTGTGGTGGCTGGTGGACCGCCCGAACGTGATGATCAAGATCCCGGCCACGATGGCCGGGCTGCCCTCGATCACGGCGGCCACCGCGGCCGGCATCAGCGTCAACGTCACCCTGATCTTCTCGATCGATCGCTACCGCAAGGTGATGGACGCCTACCTCGAGGGCCTGCGGCAGGCCCGCGAGGCCGGCATCGACCTGTCCACCATCCGGTCGGTGGCCTCGTTCTTCGTCTCGCGGGTCGACACCGAGATCGACAAGCGGCTGGACAAGATCGGCAGTGACGAGGCCCGGGCAGTTAGAGGCCGTGCAGGTATCGCAAACGCCCGGTTGGCCTACGAGGCGTTCCAGCAGGTGTTCGCCGGCCCGGCCTGGGACGAGCTGAAGGCCGCCGGCGCGCACGTGCAGCGCCCGTTGTGGGCCTCCACCGGCGTCAAGGACCCGAGCTACGACGACACCATGTACGTCACCCAACTGGTAGCCCGCGACACCGTCAACACCATGCCCGAGGCGACCCTGAACGCGGTCGCCGACCACGGCACGATCAGCGGCCCGACCGCCGACTCCGGCTACGACGAGGCTCGCCAGGTGGTCAGCGACCTGTCGGCGCTGGGCATCGAACTGCACGAGGTGACCGAGCTGCTCGAGTCAGAGGGTGTGGAGAAGTTCATGGACTCCTGGGCCAGCCTGCTGGAGGGCGTGCAGAAGCAGCTGACCGCCGGGGCCGAGAAGGCCGACAACGGCAACGCGAGCAAGGCCGGCAACAACGACAAGGTGGGGGGCTGAGCATGAGCGATCCTGCCTCGATCACCGGCGGCGGGTTGCGGCTGGAGCTCGGCTACCCCGACGAGCGGCAGTTCGCCGAAGCGGTGGGCCAGCTGCTGACCGACCGGGTCGCCAGCCGGATCACCGCCCAGGACCCGACGCTGTGGGGTGCCGACGCGGAGGCCGAGGCGGCCAAGCGACTGTCCTGGGTGACGCTGGCCGAGACCTCCCGGCCGCTGGTCGCCGAGATCGACGCGCTGCGCGCCGAACTGGCGGCCGAGGGCGTCGACCAGGTGGTACTGGCCGGCATGGGCGGCAGTTCGCTGGCGCCCGAGGTCATCTGCGCCACCGCCGGGGTGCCGCTGGTGACCCTGGACACCACCGACCCGGGGCAGGTGCGGGCCGCGCTCGCCCAGGACCTGGAGCGCACCGTGCTGGCGGTCTCCAGCAAGTCCGGCGGCACCGTCGAGACCGACTCGCACCGGCGCGCGTACGAGAAGGCCTTCACCGACGCCGGCATCGACCCGAAGCGGCGGATCGTGGTGGTCACCGACCCGGGCTCGCCGCTGCGGCAGACCGCCGAGGACGCCGGCTACCGCAAGGTGTTCCTGGCCGATCCGAACGTCGGCGGCCGCTACAGCGCGCTGACCGCGTTCGGCCTGGTGCCCTCGGGCCTGGCCGGCGCCGACCTGACCGCGCTGCTGGACGCCGCGGCCGAGGCGTCCACCGTGCTGTCGACCGATGCCGAGACCAACCCGGGACTGCGGCTGGGCGCGCTGCTGGGCCTGGCGCACAATTCCACCTCCAACGACGGTGCGGGCTGCGACAAGGTGGTCTTCGCCGACTTCGGCTCCGGAATTCCCGGCTTCGGCGACTGGGCCGAGCAGCTGATTGCCGAGTCCACCGGCAAGGACGGCCGCGGCCTGCTGCCGGTGGTGGTGGAGAGTCCGCAGGCGGCCGGCTTCGCCGACGCCGGCCCGGACGCCGTGCTGGCCCAGCTCGGCGGTTACGACGAGTCCTACCCGCCGGCCTCCGGTTGGGGGGTCGCGGTCAGCGGCCCGCTGGGCGGCCAGTTGCTGCTCTGGGAGTACGCCACCGCGATCGCCGGACGGCTCATCGGCATCAACCCGTTCGACCAGCCCAATGTCGAGGAGGCCAAGAAGCAGGCCCGCGCGCTGCTGGACGCGCCGGAGGCGACCGCCGAGGACCCGCAGCTCACCGACGGCGCCGTCCAGGTCTTCGGCACCGGCTTCGAGCTGTCCGGAGCCGAAACCCTGGCCGACGCGCTGCATGCCTTCTTCGCCGCCGCGCCGGAGCGGGGCTATGTCAGCATCCAGGCCTACCTGGACCGGCACGCCGACGCCGCCGCTGCCAACCTGCGCCCGGCGGTGGCCAGCCGCACCGGGCTGCAGACCACCTTCGGCTGGGGGCCGCGGTTCCTGCACTCGACCGGCCAGTACCACAAGGGCGGCCATCCCAACGGGGTGTTCCTGCAGATCACCGCCGACAGCGCGGAGGATCTTGCGGTGCCGGACCGGCCGTACAGCTTCGCCACCCTGCAGCGCGCCCAGGCCGCCGGCGATGCCGCCGTGCTCGCCGACAAGGGCCGTCCGGTGCTGCACCTGCACCTGACCGACCGCGCCGCGGGCATCGGACAGCTCATGCAAGCGCTGTAGAAGGAGAAACCACGTGAGTCTCACCGAGGACCAGTCCCCCGCGATCAGCACCGGCGACGGGCCGCTGGTCCCGCCGGCGTTGCGGGCCAACCCGCTGCGCGATGCCCGCGACCGGCGGCTGCCCCGGGTTCCCGA
This sequence comes from Pseudonocardiales bacterium, assembly GCA_030840415.1. GTDB lineage: Bacteria > Actinomycetota > Actinomycetes > Mycobacteriales > Jatrophihabitantaceae > Jatrophihabitans_A. Next base: position 14,699 of record JAVEEO010000157.1, read on the forward strand.
GCCGTGTGCCCTGGTGGTCTTCGGAGTCACCGGGGACCTGGCTCGCAAGAAACTGCTGCCGGCCATCTACGACCTGGCCAACCGCGGCCTGCTGCCGGCCGACTTCGTGCTGCTGGGCTTCGCCCGCCGGGACTGGGAGGACGAAGACTTCGAGTCGCTGGCCAAGAAGGCCGCCAAGGAGCACGCCCGCACCAACTGGAATGAGGAGGTGTGGGCCCGGCTGGCCGACGACATCAAGTTCGTGCCCGGCTCCTTCGACGACGACGAGGCCTTCGACACGCTGTCCAGCACTCTGGACGAGCTGCGCAACAGCCACGGCATCAAGGGCAACGCCGCCTTCTACCTGTCCATCCCGCCGAGCATGTTCCCGGTCGTGCTCAAGCAGATGGAACGCACCAAGATGGCCGACAACACCGCCTCCGGTGGTTGGCGCCGAGTGGTGGTGGAGAAGCCGTTCGGGCACGACCTGGCCAGCGCCAAGGAGCTCAACGCACTGGTCGACGACGTGTTCACCGCCGAGGACGTGTTCCGGATCGACCACTACCTCGGCAAGGAGACCGTCCAGAACCTGATGGCGCTGCGCTTCGCCAACCAGCTGTTCGAACCGGTCTGGAACTCCAACTACGTCGACTCGGTCCAGATCACGATGGCTGAGGACGTCGGCATCGGCGGCCGGGCCGGCTTCTACGACGTCACCGGCGCGGCCCGCGACGTGCTGCAGAACCACCTGCTGCAACTGCTGGCGCTGACCGCGATGGAAGAGCCGGTGGAGTTCACCGCCGAGGCGATCCGCACCGAGAAGCTCAAGGTGCTGCGGGCGATCCGGCTGCCGGCCGACCCCGGGGCGTACGCGATCCGCGGCCAGTACCAGCAGGGCTGGCTCGCCGGCGAGCGGGTTCCTGCCTACCGGGACGAGAAGGACGTGCCGGCGGACTCCAAGACCGAGAGCTACGCCGCGGTCCGGCTCGGCATCGACACCCGGCGGTGGGCCGGCGTGCCGTTCTACCTGCGCACCGGCAAGCGGCTGCCCCGCCGGGTCACCGAGATCGCGGTGCTGTTCAAAAAGGCCCCGCACCTGCCGTTCAGCCACACCGACACCGAGGAACTCGGCCACAACCAGCTCGTCATCCGGGTGCAGCCGGACGAGGGCGTCACCTTGAAGTTCGGTTCCAAGGTGCCCGGCTCGATGATGGAGGTCCGTGACGTCGCGATGGACTTCCTGTACGGCGAGGCGTTCACCGAGTCATCACCGGAAGCCTATGAACGGCTCATCCTCGACGTGATGCTCGGCGACGCCACGCTGTTCCCCCGCAACGAGGAGGTCGAGTCGTCCTGGCGGGTGATCGACCCGCTGGAGGAGTTCTGGGCCGGCCAGGAGCCGGAGCCGTACCGGGCCGGTGAGTGGGGACCCAAGGCAGCCGACGACATGCTGGCCCGGGACGGCCGCAGCTGGCGGCGGCCGTGACCGCTGAGACCGCTGTGACCGCAGCGGTGGCCGGCCGGCCCAGGACCGCCCGTTCAGGCAAGGGAGATTCGCTGTGACCACACTCTGGGACACCACCGGCACCGCGGTCGTGCAGGCACTGGCCGCCGAGCGGCGCTCCGGCGGCGCGGTGACCAGCGGGTTGGCCCTGACGCTGGTGGTGGTGCTGGAGGAGAAGGACACCGCCGACGTCGAGGCCGCGGTGGCGACCGCGGCGGCCAAGCACCCGATGCGGGTGATCATGGTGCTGCGCCACCACATCGACGCTCCGGTGCCTCGGCTGGACGCCGAGGTCTCGATCGGCGGCCGGCACGGCCCGGGCGAGGCGGTGGTGCTGCGGATGTTCGGACGGCTGGCGCTGCACGCCGAATCGGTCACACTGCCGCTGCTGGCCCCGGACGCCCCGGTGGTGGCCTGGTGGTACTCCGAGACACCCAAGGTGATCGCCAACGACCCGCTCGGGGTGTTCGCCGACCGCCGGATCTCCAACGTCATCCGCGACTCCGACCCGGCCGCCTCGCTGCGGCAGCGGGCCATCGACTACGCCCCCGGCGACACCGACCTGACCTGGACGGTGATCACGCCGTGGCGGGCGGCGCTGGCGGCGGCCTTCGACACCGCCTCCTCGCCGGCCATCTCGGTGGTCGTGACCGGCAACCCGCAGGACCCGTCCGCCCAACTGCTGGCCGGCTGGCTGACCTCCCGGCTGGGCTTCGCCGTGCCGGTAGAGAAGGCCGAGGGCAAGTACATCGTGGCGGTCTCGGTGGAGTTCGAGGACGGCCGGACCGTGCAGATGACCAACGAGGGCTACAAGCTGCTGATGCGCCGGCCGGGTCAGCTCGACACCATCCAGCCGTTCCCGCAGCGGACCACCGGCGACATGCTGGCCGAGGAATTGCGCCGCCTCGACGCCGACCAGCCCTACGGCGAGGCGCTCGGCGCGGTCACCGGGATGACCGGCCTGAACGACCGGCCGGCGGTGCGCACCCACATCTGGCACGACCCGGCGCTGGCCCAGCAGGAGGCCTGATCCGATGCGTGCCCTGCCCGCGGCCGGCAGCTGATGCCCGCCCAGCCGGAACTGATCATCCAGGCCAGCGCCGAAAGCCTGGCCACCGACGTCGCGGTGCGGGTGATGTCCACGCTGGCCCGCGCCCAGCAGGTCCGGGGTCGGGCGGCGCTCGCCCTGACGGCGGGCTCGATCATGGAGCAGGTCTGGTCCGCGATGGCCGCCACGCCCTCGCGCGAGTCGGTGGACTGGTCCCGGGTCGACGTGTTCTGGGCCGACGAGCGCTATGTCCCGGCCGATTCCCCCGACCGCAACGACGGACCGGCGAACCGGCTGCTGTTCTCGCACCCGCCGTTCAAGGACGCCCGGCTGTTCCCGATGCCGGCCAGCGACGGCCCGTTCGCCAACCTGGACGATGCCGCGGCCGGCTACGCCGAGCAACTGTCGGCCGCCCGCCGGTCCGACGACCCGGACGAGCTACCGCACTTCGACGTGCTGCTGCTGGGGGTCGGGCCGGACGGGCACTGCGCGTCGCTGTTCCCCGAGCACCCCAGCGCCTACGACGAGTCCGGCCCGGTGATCGCGGTGCGCAACTCCCCCAAGCCGCCGCCGCTGCGGATCTCGCTCAGCTTCGCCGGCCTGGCGGCGGCCAACGAGATCTGGTTCGTGGCCTCCGGCGCAGGCAAGGCCCGGGCGGTGGCGCTGGCGCTCAGCGGCGCCGGCCGGGTGCAGGTACCGTCCGCCGGGCCGCGCGGCCGGTTCCGGACGCTCTGGCTGGTGGACCGGGACGCGGCGGCCGGACTCCCCCGGCATCCGACGGCCGCCCGGTCCTCTGACCGCTGGGCCGGAAGGCACTCGTCAACCGGGTAAGTGGGGTCTCAGGCCGCAGCACCCCACGAAGGATCTGTGGACGACCTGCGTAGCAGTGCGGCGGCTTCGATCGAGATACCGCTTGGCATATCCGTCCTGGTGCTATGCCAGTGCGCGTGCGTTCCCGGTCCGGTCGGCTTTCCACCGCCCCCATTCGGAGTCCGGTCGCTCCTCCGGCGGCATCAACTGGACGGATAGCAGGCCAGATCCTGTCCGGGCGAGTAGGTGTAGCCAGACGGGTCGCTCACCCCAATGAGATCGACGTCCACATACGAACGGAACCCAACCGTCGCGGTGCTGGAGCAGTCCTCATGCGCGGTGATCCATTTACCGCTACCACCGCCGGCGTAAACGTCGCCGCTTTGTACGTCCACCGTCCTCCAGCCGCAGCCGCTCGAGGTGCAGTAGACCGCTTGAAGGTAGGTGTCAACGTTTGACTTGCTCGGGCAGGTCCCGCCCACGTTCAGCCACCAACCATGACTCTGCACGGCGCGGGTGGTGGAGGACGTCGAGATGTGCGCATTGTCGATCCCCTGCTGGTAGTAGCACGAGCCCGCATGGATCGTGCTCGACACCAGGTTCGGCGAGACAGAGCCATCCGAGGCCAGCGCGGAGATGGATGCGAAATGCCCGCCGCTGGACGAACCTGGGCTGTCGGCCGCGCGGGCTGAGGTCTGTACGCCCGCGAGCGCTGCCATCAGGGCAAAGCATATAGACAAGCCCAACCTAGTGCGACGCATGTCACCACTCCCCCATGTTCGGTAGCCACCGTCAGCTGACTTCGGCATAAATCCCAAACAAGGATCAATAGTACGGGCTAGCTTGGGTGAAAGAACAGAACGTCTCACGCCATTGGCGGCATTAGTGTGGTCAGGGCTTCGAAGTCACGAAAAGGAGAGCCTGCATGCACCGGTGCCAGCAGCTTGCACCAGCGGACTGGCTTGTGCGCAGCAAGACGCCGTGGCCGCAGCTGGCGACTTATGGGCCATCTTGCTTCGAGGCATACGCGCGACTTCGTTTCCTTCCCGATCCCGAGTTTGCCGGGCAGCGGGAAAGCAACGTTACGATCCCCATAGATCACCCGACCGAAGTTGAGTTGGCCCGTCGGGCGCTGCGGTACCTGGCTCCTTTCACCGAGACCGCCGACGAGTGCTACTTCTGCGTGTGGGACGGCTACGGAGTGTCGGAAGCTGATCCGGCGATGGGGCACGGCCCCCTGCTGGCGATTCCAGAGCGGCGATACGCGCTGTTCACAGGGCCGCTGGACGACATTGCGCGCTGGGAACGGACATTCACTTCGCACCCTGCGTTCGCTCCGGCGTTCGTGTGGCCCGCGGACCGTCGCTGGTGCTTCACCAGCGATGTCGACCCGCATTGGGCCGGGATCGGGGCGGAACGCGCGGCGGTTGACGCCCTGGTCACGGCGTCAGACATCGACGCTGTTCACGCCGACCCGGCACGGCAGCCCACACCGTATGCCTGAACCTGGATCGGCAATCTCCGTCCGGCAGTCATTCACTGATCGCGGCGACCGATCTCGCCCTTAGATCGGCACCCCGGTCGCTGGGCACGGCCTGGTAGCCGCGGCAGCACGTGGCAGGCTCAGTCCTCGCCGCGGCGGGCCCGCAGCCGGGCCAGCGCCTCTTCCAGGATCGCGTCGCCGTCGGCGTCCGAGCGCCGTTCCTTCACGTAGGCCAGGTGGGTCTTGTACGGCTCGTTGCGGGGCGCGGCCGGCGGGGTGGCCGACTCGCGACCGGCCGGGAAGCCGCAGCGCGGGCAGTCCCAGGTGTCCGGGACCAGAGCCTCGACCGCGAAGGCCGGCCGGGTCTCGTGGCCGTTGGCACAGAAGAACGACACCCACTGGCGCGGTGCGGACTCGCCGCGCTCCCGCTCGCCCATCGGCCCGGCGCCTACCCGGCTGCCGCGGATCGCGCTGCCACCTGCCACTCTTCGGCTCCTCTAACTCGATGTCACTGACAAGCTTCGGTTACCGGTGTGGGCACGATCCGCGCCCCGCCGAGGAGCCGCCGCAGGGAGATCAACTCGCCTTGTAGAGCAGGCCCAGGCCGATGATGCAGATGGTCCAGACCAGGCCCGAGATGACGGTCAGCCGGTCGAGGTTGCGCTCGACCACCGAGGAGCCGGACAGGCTGGAGTACAGCGAACCACCGAACATCGAGGACAGGCCGCCACCCTTGCCGCGGTGCAGCAGCACCAGGACCATGAGCATCAAGCTCGCGATGATCAGGACAATCGACAGCAACGTGATGATCATGTGGTTCGGTGGCCTCGCTCAGCTCTCGACCCCGGCGTCATGGTGACCGGAGCCTGGTGTTTGGGGAAGGATACCCTGCTGCACCGCCCTGGCCGGTGTCTCAGCCCTAACACGGGCCGGTCAGGAGGTCGGCAGCGGGCCGCCGGCGGCCGCGATGCAGATTCCGGCGAACTCCGCCCCGTCCAGGCTGGCGCCACCGACCAGGGCGCCGTCCACGTCGGGTTGGGCGATGAGATCGCCGGCGTTGGTGGACTTGACCGAGCCGCCGTACAGCACCCGGACGCCGTCGGCCAGCCCGGCGTCGTACAGCTCGGCGAGTCGGCCCCGGACCGCCGCGCACACCTCCTGGGCGTCGGCGGGGGTGGCTACCCTGCCGGTACCGATCGCCCACACCGGCTCGTAGGCGATCACCACGGAGGCGGCCTGCTCGGCGGGTACCTTGGCCAGCCCGGCGGTCAGCTGGTCCAGGCAGTGCCGTACCTGCTCGCCGGCCTCGCGCACCTCCAGCCGTTCGCCGATGCACAGGATCGGCACCAGGTCGTTGGCGTACGCGGCACGGACCTTGGCGTTGACCAGCTCGTCGGTCTCGGCGTGGTACTCGCGACGCTCGGAGTGCCCGACCACCACGTAGCTGCAGCCGAGCTTGGCCAGCATCGCGCCGGAGATGTCACCGGTGTAGGCGCCGGCGGCGTGCGGCGACAGGTCCTGCGCGCCGTAGCGCAGCGCCAGCTTGTCGCCGTCGACCAGGGTCTGCACCGAGCGGATATCGGTGAAGGGCGGCAGCACCGCCACCTCGACGGCCTCGAAGTGCTGCGGCTTGAGGCTGAAGGCGATCTTCTGCACCAGCGCCAGGGCTTCGAGGTGGTTGAGGTTCATCTTCCAGTTGCCGGCGATCAGGGGCGTCCGAGCCGCCCTACCGGCCATCTAGCTCTCCTCCAGGACGGCGACCCCGGGCAGGGTCTTGCCCTCCAGGTACTCCAGCGACGCGCCGCCGCCGGTGGAGATGTGGCTGAACCGGTTGACGTCGATCCCCAGTGCCCGGACCGCCGCGGCCGAGTCGCCGCCGCCGACCACGGTGAAACCGCCGCAGTCGGCCACCGCCTCGGCGACCCCGCGGGTGCCGGCCACGAACGGCGCCACCTCGAACACGCCCATCGGGCCGTTCCAGAACACCGTGCCGGCGCCGGACAGCGCCTCGGTGAAGGCAGCCACCGACTCCGGCCCGATGTCGAGGCCCTTCAGGCCGGCCGGGATCTCCGCGGCCGGCACCGTCCGGGTCTCGGCGTCGTCGGAGACCTCGGCCGCCACCACCACGTCGGTGGGCAGCACGATCTAGTCGCCGGCGGTTTCGAGCAGGTCTCGGCATGTGTCGGCCAGGTCGGACTCCAGCAGCGAGTCGCCGACCTCGTGGCCCTGGGCCGTGAGGAAGGTGAAGCACATCCCGCCGCCGACCAGCAGCCGGTCCACCTTGGGCAGCAGCGAGGAGATGACGCCCAGCTTGTCCGAGACCTTCGAGCCGCCGAGCACCACC
>JAVEEO010000162.1 GCA_030840415.1 Pseudonocardiales bacterium
CGACATTGCGCACCAGCCAGATCTCCTCCTGGTTGCCGATGTGGGCGAAGTCCCACACCAGCGGCGACATCAGGGGCGAGTGCTGCGAGATCAGCTCCGGCTCGTCCACCGCCTCGGTCAAGGCGGTGCTGCGCTGCCGGGAACGGGTCAGCTCCGCGGCGATGTGCTCGCGCAGCGCGGCGTCGGAAAGCTGGTGCAGGTCTGCGGCGTTCGATGCGGTCATCGGTGTCCCTCCGCGGTCAGCGCCCGCGCGGGCGGGGTCGTGTCGAGCGTCGTCGGGTCGAGCGTCACCGTGCGCAGCACCTCCGAACCGGGGCTGATGCCCTCCCGAAGACGGCGGTGCAGTACCCCGTCCACCTCGGCACGAACCGCCGGTGGCAGGCCGAGGCTGTCCAGGCCGGGTTGGGCGATGTCGACCAGTTGGGCCGCGATGGCTCGCAGCACCGGATCGGCCAGGCCGTGTTCGGTGGCCTGCTGCCAGCGGTCGGCGCCGGCGTCGGTGCACTCCAGCACCTGCCGGACCGGCTCCGGCCCGGCGAACAGCGCCGTCAGCAGCGCCAGCGGAACGGTCCATTCCTGGCCGGGCTGGGCGTCGAGGTAACGGATCTCCAGGTAACCCTGCGGCCGCACCGGCGGGAACAGCGTCGACAGGTGCAGGTCGAGGTCGGCGGTGCTGAGCGGCTCGCCGGATTCGATCCACTCGCGCAGGGTCAGCGGTTGCTCCAACCGCCAGTCGCCGCTGTCGCGCCGGCGAGCCAGCACGTGCGTATCGAGGACCCGTTGGACGTAGTCCTCGGGGACCAGCGAAGCCGGGGGCCGGCTGCGTTCGGGGTCCAGCGACCACCACGACGACATCCGGGTGGAGGCAGCCGCCGGCACCAGGTCACCGGCTGTCCGCGGCGAGTTGGCGAAGGCGGCCAGCAGCACCGGTCCGAGCTGGTGGGCCGCCCGCCATCGGTCTGCGGCCTCGGCTCGGGTGCCGAGATCGAGACAGACCTGGGCAGCCGCCGTCGAGCACATCATCACCCGGCCGGCCGGTCCGAACTCGTCGAAACGATCGGCCATGGCGTTGTACCGGGGCGTTGTGAGGATCCGGTGCGGCAAGCGGTGCGGATCGGCGGCCAAGCCGCTCAGTTCGAAGCCGGCGGGTGCGATCAGGGCCTGCAGGGCCTGGATGTCGGCGCTCACCGCGGCGATCAGGCCGGTGACGGAACTGGCCGGCGGCGAGGAGATCTCCAGTTGGCCGCCGGGTTCGACGGTGACCAAACCACCGTGCGGCAGCGGCGCCGCGGGGCTGCCAGCGACCAGCGTGGCCGGGGCGTGCTGGCCGAGCAACGCCGCCAGGGTAGGGACGTCGGGTCGACGATCGGGGTCGTGCGGGTCTAGCACCAGCCATTCCAGTTCGATACCGGTCTTGGCAGGTGGACCGTGCTTGAAGCAGACCCGGGTCACGTAGGTGCCTGCTTCGGCGATGGTGCGGATCGGCTGTGGATCGGGCACGCCGGGCGCTGCGATGCTCATAGCCGCCTCCGTTCTGTCGATAGGTGGGTATAGCCAACTTTCAACCTATCGCGGGGCTGCGAGGACGGCCACCACCAGGCAGCCGCCGTCGCTGACGTGCGTTAGCCGGGCGCTAGTCGGCGAGGGCGCTGACCGGCGCCCCGCGGGCAGTGAGTTCGGCCCGGCCACCGTCCTCGGCGGTCAGCACCCACAGCCCGTCGGGCAGCAGCGCCACCGTGTGCTCCCAGTGCGCGGCCAGCGAGCCGTCGATCGTCTCCACCGTCCAGTTGTCGGCCAGCTCACGGGTCTCGGCCGAACCGAGGGTGATCATCGGCTCGATCGCGAGCGTCATGCCGCCCACCAGCCGGGGGCCCTTGCCTGCCCTGCCGTAGTTGGGGACGTGCGGGTCCATGTGCATCGCGGTGCCGATGCCGTGACCGCCGTAGCCGGCGACGATGCCATAGCCCCCCGAGGACCGCACCGAGGTCTGGATCGCATTCGAGATGTCGGTGAGCCGGCCACCGACCCGGGCCGCGGCGATGCCGTCCCACAGTGCGTCCCGGCAGGCCTGCGACAGCGCCCGCGCCTCGAAACCGACCTCGCCGACCGCGACGGTGACCGCCGCGTCGCCGTGCCAGCCGTCGACGATCGCTCCGAAGTCCAGCGAGAGCAGGTCGCCGTCAGCAAGCACGTCGTCCGGGCTGGGGATGCCGTGCACCACGCGGGCGTTGCGCGAGGAGCAGAGGACGGCCGGGAACGGCGGCGGGCCGGAGTAGCCGAGGAAGGAGGACACCGCACCGGCCTCGGCCAGCACCCGCCGCGCGATCAGGTCGAGTTCCGCGGTGGACACGCCGGGCCGGGCTGCCTCGGCCACTGCCGCCAGGCCGGCGGCGACCACCAGGCCGGCCTTGCGCATCGAACGGAGCTGGTCAGGGGTCTTGAGCTGGATGTTCTCGCGGCGGCGGAGCACGGTGGATCAGGAGATCGCTTTGGTCAGGGCCGCGATCGCCCGCTCGGTGACGTCCTCGACCGGGCCCAGCGCGTCCACCACCACCAGTTGACTGCGGCCGTCGTAGAACTGGATCAGCGGCGCGGTCTGCTCGGCATAGACGTCCAGGCGGTGCCGGACGGTCTCGGCCAGGTCGTCGTCACGCTGGAAGAGCTCGCCACCGCACAGGTCGCACACCCCGCCGGACTGGGTGGGGTCGTACTCGACATGCCAGATGTGACCACACTTGCGGCACATCCGCCGGCCGGACAGCCGGCGCACTACCTCGTCGTTGTCGACCTGGAGTTCCAGGACCACATCGAGCGAGGCGCCGAGGTCGCCGAGCACCGAGTCGAGCTCGTAGGCCTGGGCGACGTTGCGCGGAAAGCCGTCGAGCAGGAAGCCGGCGGCGGAGTCCGGCTCACCGAGCCGGTCACGCACCATCGCGATGGTCACCTCGTCGGGAACGAGGTCGCCGGCGTCCATGTAGGACTTCGCGAGCTTGCCGAGCTCGGTGCCTCCGGAGACGTTGGCCCGGAAGATGTCGCCCGTCGAGATCTGAGGAATGGCGAAGCGCTCGGCGATGAAGCCGGCCTGGGTGCCTTTGCCCGCGCCCGGCGGGCCTACGAGGACGAGTCGCACTAGGTTCTCACCGGGCCGCTCGATGGTGCCAGCGCCCGCTCCGGCCGGCTGGGCCGGCAGGGTCGACGCCCTGCCATTAACGCAGGAACCCTTCGTAGTTGCGCTGCATGAGCTGACTCTCGATCTGCTTGACCGTGTCCAGCGCCACGCCGACCATGATCAGCACCGCGGTGCCACCGAACGGGAAGTTCTGGTTGTTGCCACCGGTCATGGAGAAGAAGAAGTTCGGGATCACGGCGATGATGCCCAGGTAGAGGGCACCGGGCAGGGTGATCCGCGACAGCACGTACTGCAGGTACTCCGCGGTCGGGCGGCCGGGACGGATGCCCGGGATGAAGCCGCCGTACTTCTTCATGTCGTCTGCACGCTCCTCCGGGTTGAAGGTGATGCCGACGTAGAAGTAGGTGAAGAAGATGATCAGCAGGAAGTAGGTCGTGATATGGATCCAGTCCTGCTGGTCGAGCAGGTGGTTGTTGATCCACAGCTGCAGCCCCGACGTGCTGTTGCCGTTGAGCTGGGACAGCAGTTGCGGGATGTAGAGCAGCGACGAGGCGAAGATGACCGGGATGACACCGGCCATGTTGACCTTCATCGGCAGGTAGGTGGAGGTGCCGCCGTACATCCGGCGCCCGATCATCCGCTTGGC
>JAVEEO010000335.1 GCA_030840415.1 Pseudonocardiales bacterium
TGCGACACGCGCTGAATGACACAGACCCGGATCATCCTCTTCCTCTCACGGTCATCCCCACTGGTTTGTTGGCCGTTCCGCTGGCGATGCTGCCGATCGGTGAGCGGTTGCTATTGGACGTCGCAACGCTCTCGGTCGTTCAGTCCTTGCAGGCTGCGGAAATGATGGCTCGCAGCGATATCGGGCTTGACGTCCAGCCGCTGGACGTCGGCGTCTATGACAAGACTCGGCTGCCCCACGCGGAATACGAGTGGAACGCCTTGCGCCAGCACCGGCCGGGGGTGAGATCGGCGGCGTCTCTCGACGACCTCGCTGCGTTCTTCGCACATCCAGATCAGCGGGGCTGCCGCGGTGTGCTCGCCCTTGCTGTTCATGGCTCACGAGGTGTCGATGGATGGACCCAGGCGAAAGAGCTACCGAACGGCGAACTGCTTACGACAGGACATGTCTTGCAATGGTACGTCCCAGCCCTGGTGGTCGGCGCATCGTGCAACACCGATATCCGTGCGGATGCTGGCGGTGAGCTGGGCGGCTTTCCGCTGGCGTTCCAGCTTCGTGGTGCCGTCAATATCATCGGCTCACTGCACTACATCGAGGACGAGGCGACTGCGCAGATCATGGCGTTGTTCTATGCCGCGACGAGCGCGGGAATGAGTGCTGCAGCGGCTTTACGCGATGCTCAGCGAAGCTGGATTGCCGTCGATCGGAGTGAGCGGTTCTCTGCGATGGAACGCTGGGCCTACTTGCTCTGTTATGGCGTGCCTACGTAGCCTATTCAGCGGAGCGCCGTGCTACTTGCAGACGTGTGTCGCCCTGTTACCCACGCAAGCTGCGGACCGCGTCCACGCCTCGTACCAGGTCAGCACGCGCGCCTAGGGCGTGTCTCCCAAGTGATGCCCGGTGGGTGGGTGAGGCTGGGCGGGTGAGTCGTTCTGCGGAGATCAGTGAGTTTGCATGGGCGCGGATCGAGCCGTTGATGCCCCGGGCGGTGGGTCGTTCGCGTCCGTGGCGTGATCACCGTCAGGTGGTCGAGGGGATCGTGTTCCGGTACCGGACCGGGGTGGCCTGGCGTGATTTGCCGGAGGGGGGTTCGGGCCGTGGCAGGACGGTGTGGAAGCGTCATCATCGTTTCGCCACCGATGGCACTGGGACAAGCTGCTGGCGCTGATCCAGGCTGAGGCCGAGACCGCCTAGCAGGTGGACTGGAACGTCAGCGTGGATTCCTCGCTCGTGCGGGCGCATCAGCATTCGGCCACCGCCAGACGGGAGGTTCACCGCAGGCTCGGGGAGCTCACAGGAGGCTCGGGCGAACTACAAGAATCAGTGTTGTTCTGAGGAACCTGGCGATCACGCTCTGGGTCGCTCTCGGGGTGGCTCGGCACGAAGATCCACGCCGTGGTCGATGGCCGGGGCCGGTCACTGGTCATCCTGCTCACCCCCCGGCCAGGCCGGTGACGCACCGATGATGCTGCCGCTGCTCGCCAACCTGCGCATTCACCGCCCGATTGGCCGGCCACGCACCCGGCCGCGGAAAGTACTGGCCGCCGCTCTGATCTGGCTTACCGATTTAGGAGACACGTCCTAGGTGGTGTCCGCCTCACGGATGTTGGACAGCGCATCTGGAATCGCTCAGCACAGCGATTGTTTCGTGAAGCTGGGCTAGGTCGACCGGGCTGATCAGCACCGCGGCTGGCCGACCGTTACGGGTGATAACCACTCGCTCGTGGTAGCGCTCGACCCGGTCGACCAGCTCGCCGAGCTGATCCCGAGCCGCGCGCAGCGACGTCGTTTCCATAGCCGCTAGCTGGGGGAGCCGGCTTCGGGGTCGTCGGAATTCGGCTCGTCGGTGGGGTCGGCGTGCCGGGGCTGGCCAGCAGGCGGGGCAGACGGTTCGGCGCCGGACTGCTCCGGCTGGTGCCGCAGGCCGGCCTGGTCGTCGACGATGGCCAGCAGCTTGATGCCGCTGATCGCGACCTGGGACAGCGGCAGGTGGGCCGCCTCGACCGGGATGTGCACCGCCTCGGACGACAGCGCCACCTTCACGATCCGGAAGCCGGCCTGGCGCAGTGCGTCCTGCAGGCCGTCGGCGGTGATCTCGTTCAGCGTCACGAACGCCTCGATCATGTCGCTGGCCATCTGCTGATCGCCCTGGGAGCGCATCTTGCGCAAGATCTCGTCCCGGCTGTGCCGGAACTGGGCGAAGCCGTCGGGGAACCAGTCGACGAGGTGGGTGCCGTGCGCGGAGTGGTAGAACGGCCACAGCTGGATGAACAGCACCCCGTGCGGGCGCAGCACCCGGCGCACCTCGCGCAGCACCGCGACCGGGTCGGCGATGTGCTCGAAGGCCGACCAGCTGATGACGAAGTCGAACTCGTCGTCCTCGGCCGGGATCCGGGTCGGCTCGCTGGTGGCGAAGAACAGGTTGTCGGGCAGCTTGTCGACGCCGGCGTAGGTCGCCGCGCGCTCCTGAAGTTCCTCGATGTCGTGGATCAGGATGTCGAAGCCCACCAGCCGGTCGGGCTTGGCCTGCAGTGCCACCCCGAGGTCGATGATGCCGTCGCCGCAGCCGATGTCGGCGACCGACTTGCCCTCCAGCGAGATGCCGTCGCCGGCGAAGAACTCGATCACCTGGCCGGCGGCCTGCTCGAAGTGGGCCTGCCACCAGGTCTCGGCGTTGGCCGACTTGGAGTAGTGGTCGGTGGCCACGGCCGCCGGCGGCGCGTCGACCTCGGGCTCGGCAGACGTGGCGGTCTCCGAGGCCACCTCAGCGGCGGTGGGCGCCGGGTCCGGCCGGCCCGGAGTCGCCGCCGTCGGGCTTGCCGCCGTCGGGTTGGCAGCGTCGGCCGGGTTCGCGGCGTCGGAGGCATCCCTGCCGCCGGTCGCCGACGGCTCCGAGCCGGCCGAGGTGCTGAACTCTGACACGGTCTCTCCTAGCTGGGCGACGGGCGGCCTGCTGACGGGCGAACAGGCAAAGGGCCTGCGCAGTTTAACGGTCGGCCGCCGCCGGCAGTCCGCGCCGCACCTCACGGGCTGCCCCAGCTATCGATGCGATACTGCCCAGCATGGCTAGCCCGGCGGTGATGTCCGATAAGTCGCGTCCGGCTGCCGCGCCCACCAACCCCCGGCGGCTGCTGGACGCGCTGGCCATCGTGCTGGTGGTGGTGCAGGCCGGGCTGCTCTACCGGTTCATGAGCGTCGGCTACTGGTTCCTCGACGACTTCGAGAACCTGGAGCTGGCACAGGGCTCGCCGCTGTCCTCGGACTACCTGCGGCTGACGGTGTTCGGCCACCCGCAGCCCGGCAACCGCTTCGTCAACTGGCTGCTGATCAGGGCCTTTCCGATGAACTACCAGGTCGCGGTGGCAATGGTGGCGGTCGGCATCGCGCTGACCGCCTTCACCGTCTACCGGATCCTGCGCAACCTCTTCCCGCCGAGCCCGCTGCATCTGGTGTTCGCCTCGATGGCCGGTGCCACCGCGCTCTGGCTGCCCACCGGGCAATGGTGGGCCGGCGGCTCGGGGGTGACGACCTGCTCGCTGACCAGCGCGCTCAGCTGCGCGTCGCTGGTGCGCTGCTACCTCAGCGAGCGTGGCGGCCGCCGGGCGCTGTGGGGTCTGCTGGCCGGTTTCTGGATGCTGCTCGGCCTGCTGTTCTACGAGCGGACGCTGTTCGGCTGCCTGTTCGGCGCGCTGTTCCTGCCGGCCGCGGTGTGCCGCAGCCTGCGGCCTCGCGACGTGCTCCGGGTGCTGCGGCAGGCCTGGGTCGGTTACCTGTCCCTGGCCGTCGTGGCCGCCGCCTTCCTCGCCTACTACCTGACCGGCTCGTTCGTCCGCAAGCAGCC
>JAVEEO010000358.1 GCA_030840415.1 Pseudonocardiales bacterium
TGATCATCGGCGACCGGCAGACCGGCAAGAGCACCGTTGCCCTGGACGCGATCATCAACCAGCGCGCCAACTGGGCCACCGGCGACCCGAAGAAGCAGGTGCGCTGCATCTACGTCGCGATCGGTCAGAAGGGTTCGACCATCGCCGGCGCCCGCTCCACCCTGGAGGCGGCCGGCGCGCTGGAGTACACCACCATCGTCGCGGCTCCCGCCTCGGACTCGGCCGGCTTCAAGTACCTCGCGCCCTACACCGGCTCGGCCATCGGCCAGCACTGGATGTATGACGGCAAGCACGTCCTGATCGTGTTCGACGACCTGTCCAAGCAGGCCGAGGCCTATCGCGCGGTGTCGCTGCTGCTGCGCCGGCCGCCGGGCCGCGAGGCCTACCCCGGCGACGTGTTCTACCTACACTCGCGGCTGCTCGAGCGCTGCGCGAAGCTGTCCGACGAGCTCGGCGGCGGTTCGATGACCGGCCTGCCGATCATCGAGACCAAGGGCAACGACGTCTCGGCCTACATCCCGACCAACGTCATCTCGATCACCGACGGTCAGTGCTTCCTGGAGACCGACCTGTTCAACGCCGGGGTCCGGCCGGCCATCAACGTCGGCATCTCGGTCTCGCGGGTCGGCGGTGCGGCGCAGACCAAGGCGATGAAGTCCGTCGCCGGCCGGCTCCGGGTGGACCTGGCCCAGTACCGCGAGCTCGAGGCCTTCGCCGCCTTCGGCTCGGACCTGGACAAGGCCAGCCAGCAGCAGCTGCGCCGCGGTTCCCGGCTGGTCGAGCTGCTCAAGCAGCCGGCTGCCTCGCCGTTCCCACCCGAGCGTGAGGTCGTCTCGATCTGGGCCGGCACCACCGGCCAGCTCGATGAGCTCGAGGTCGCCGACGTCCGGCCGTTCGAAGCTGCCTTGCACGACTACATCGCGCACAACAAGTCCGAGATCTTCGACAGCATCATCAACACCGGCAAGCTCGAGGACGACACCATCGCCCAGCTGGAGAAGGCGGTGGCCGAGGTCAAGGCACAGTTCGTCTCCACGGTGGCCGCCAAGGCCGACGACGACCAAGCCGCGCCGAGAGGTGCAGGAAACGCGCGGCGCGTCAACAACGTCGAGGCCGCCGTCCAGGAAGACGTGAAGTAGCGGATGGGTGCCCAGCTCCGGGTCTACCGGCGGCAGATCAAGTCGGTCCAGTCGACCCAGAAGATCACTAAGGCGATGGAACTCATCGCCGCGTCGCGGATCGTCAAGGCGCAGAACCGGGTCAACGCGGCCCGGCCCTACGCCGACGAGCTGACCCGGGCGCTGGCGGCACTGGGCAAGGACGCCTCGCTCAAGCACCCGTTGCTGACCGGTGCGGAGAACCCGCGGCGCACCGGCATCCTGCTGGTGACCTCCGACCGCGGCCTGGCCGGTGGTTACAGCGCGAACGCGATCAAACGGGCCAACGAGCTGGCGGCCTCGGTGCGCGCCGACGGCCGGGAGCCGGTGATCTACGTGATCGGCCGCAAGGGGGTCGGCTACTACCGGTTCCGCCAGATCCGGATCGCGGGCAGCTGGACCGGCTTCTCCGAGCAGCCGACCTTCCTCGACGCCCGGGACGCCACCGACACCGTGGTCTCGGCGCTGCTGGCCACCAGCGAGGGGGAGTCCGACGGCCACCCCGGTATCGACGAGCTGTACGTGGTCTACACCCGCTTCGAGTCGATGGTCACCCAGACCCCGACCGCGTCGCTGGTCGCACCGGTCCGGCTCTCCGACGCCGAGCAGCAGGCTCAGGACCAGCGGGAGGCCGAATCCGGCTCCGGTGACGGCACCCCGGCGCCGGCGTACGAGTTCGAGCCCGAGCCCGACGAGCTGCTGACCGCCCTGTTGCCGCGCTACGTCCGGGCCCGGATCTTCTCGGCGCTGCTGGAGTCGGCGGCCTCGGAGTCGGCGGCGCGGCGGCGGGCCATGAAGTCGGCCTCGGACAACGCCTCGGACCTGATCAAGACCTACACCCGGCTGGCCAACCAGGCTCGCCAGGCCGAAATCACCCAGGAAATCAGTGAGATCGTCGGTGGCGCCGACGCCCTCGCGGCAGCAGGAAGTGACTACTGATGAGCACTGTGATGGAAAACCCCGCCACTGCCGACACCACCGAGGCTCCGGTTCGCGGCCGGGTGGTCCGGGTGATCGGGCCGGTCGTCGACATCGAGTTCGGCCGCAACAGCCTGCCGGCGCTGTACAACGCGCTCAAGGTCGACATCGAGCTGGGTGAGCTGTCCAAGACCCTGACCCTCGAGGTCGCCCAGCACATCGGTGACGACATGGTGCGGGCCATCGCCCTGCAGCCCACCGACGGCCTGGTGCGCGGCACCGAGGTGACCGACACCGGCGCGGCGATCAGCGTCCCGGTCGGCGACATCACCAAGGGCCACGTGTTCAACGCCCTCGGCGAGCCGCTGGACGAGGCCGGCAAGGACATCCAGTTCACCGAGCGGTGGTCCATCCACCGTGACCCGCCGCCGTTCGACCAGCTCGAGTCCAAGACCGAGCCGATGTGGACCGGTATCAAGGTCATCGACCTGCTCACCCCGTACGTCACCGGTGGCAAGATCGGCCTGTTCGGTGGCGCCGGCGTCGGCAAGACGGTGCTCATCCAGGAGATGATCTACCGGGTCGCCGAGAACTTCGGTGGTGTGTCGGTGTTCGCCGGGGTCGGCGAGCGCACCCGTGAGGGCAACGACCTGATCGCGGAGATGACCGACTCGGGCGTGCTGGAGAAGACCGCGCTGGTCTTCGGCCAGATGGACGAGCCGCCGGGCACCCGGCTGCGCGTGGCGCTGTCGGCGCTCACCATGGCCGAGTACTTCCGGGACGTGCAGAACCAGGACGTGCTGCTGTTCATCGACAACATCTTCCGGTTCACCCAGGCCGGCTCCGAGGTCTCGACCCTGCTGGGCCGGATGCCGTCCGCGGTGGGCTATCAGCCGACCCTGGCCGACGAGATGGGCCAGTTGCAGGAGCGGATCACCTCCACCCGGGGTCACTCGATCACCTCGATGCAGGCGATCTACGTGCCCGCCGACGACATCACCGACCCCGCCCCGCACACCGCGTTCGCCCACCTGGACGCGACCACGGTGCTCTCCCGGCCGATTTCGGAGAAGGGCATCTACCCGGCGGTGGACCCGCTGGACTCCACCTCGCGCATCCTGGACGCCCAGTACATCGGCCAGGAGCACTACGACGTCGCACAGCGGACCAAGCAGATCCTGCAGCGGTACAAGGAACTGCAGGACATCATCGCCATCCTCGGCATCGACGAGCTGTCCGAGGAGGACAAGGTCATCGTCGGCCGGGCGCGGCGGATCGAGCGATTCCTGTCGCAGA
>JAVEEO010000366.1 GCA_030840415.1 Pseudonocardiales bacterium
CGCGGGGCGTCCGCCACCGGCCGCGCACCCGGGCGCTCGCGACGGAACTGGCGCGAGATCCGTGCCGCCTACGGGTTCCTGTCGCCGTGGCTGATCGGCTTCGCAGTGTTCACCGCGCTGCCCATGGTGATCAGCCTCTACCTTTCCTTCACCGACTACGACCAGATCAACGCGCCCGACTACGTCGGCGCCGAGAACTACCGGCAGCTGATCTCCGATCCGAAGGTCGCGCTGGCGCTGCGCAACACCCTGCTGTATGCGGTGATGTACGTCCCGACCGCGATGGCGGTGGCACTCGCGCTGGCGATGGTGCTCGATCGGGTGGGGCGGGCCGCCGGCTTCTTCCGCACCGTGTTCTACCTGCCGGTGATGACTCCGACGGTCGCGGCGGCCGCACTGTTCCTGCTGCTGCTCAACGGTCAGCAGGGCCTGATCAACCGCAGCCTGGCACTGATCGGGATAGCGGGACCGAACTGGACGACCGATAGTGCCTGGATCAAACCCGGGCTGGCGCTGACCATGCTGTGGGGATTGGGTGGCACCGTGGTGATCTACCTGGCCGCCCTGCAGCAGGTTCCGAAGGAGCTCTACGAGGCCGCCCAGCTCGACGGCGCCGGCAGCCTCGCCAGGTTTCGCCGGATCACCCTGCCGATGATCAGTGGCTCGCTGTTCTTCACCATGATCGTGCTGACCATCAACTCGCTGCAGATGTTCGACCAGGCGTACACGATGTTCTTCGGTGGCCAGCAGAACAGCACCTACGCCAACGACGCCGCCCTGTTCTACGTGATCTATTTGTTCCAGCAGGCCTTCGGGGTGCTCCACATGGGTTACGCCTCCGCGCTGGCGTGGCTGCTGTTCGCCATCATCATCGCGATCACGGCCGTCCAGGTCCGGCTGAGTCAACGCTTCGTCCACTACGAGGGGGAGCGCTGAGATGACCGCGACCGAATCGCTGCGCAGCACCGGGACCGAACCCGAGCGGGCCGCGCCCAGCCGGTCCGCGGCAGGTCGCACCCGTGCCGGTCTCACCCTGCGCCGGCTGCCCTACCTCGTCGTCCTGCTGCTGGCCAGCGTGCTGTTCCTGTATCCGTTCCTATGGCTGATCAGTGCCTCGCTGAAACCGCGCACCGAGGTCTTCGACAACTCCCTGATACCGCACACCTGGCGGTGGGCCAACTTCGCCGACGTCTGGAACTACGCCCCGGTCCTGCAGTGGATCGTCAACAGCGTGATCGTCGCCCTGGCCGCCGCCATCACCGTGACGCTGAGCAGTGCGCTGGTCGCCTTCGGCTTCGCCTACCTCCGGTTCCCGCTGCGCAACCTGCTGTTCGGCCTGGTGCTGTCGACCATGATGCTGCCGGGGGCGGCGACCATGATCCCGATCTACCTGATCTGGCACCGGCTCGGCCTTACCGGCACCCAGGTGCCGCTGTGGGCGCAGAACCTGTTCGGCTCGGCCTTCTACATCTTCCTGCTCCGCCAGTTCTTCCTGGGCGTGCCGCGGGAGTACTTCGAGGCCGCCCGGGTCGACGGGTGCGGTTTCTTCGCCCTGTTCTGGCGGATCGCCCTGCCACTGTCGCGTCCGGCGCTGGCCGTGGTGCTGGTCTTCGAGATCCAGGCGAGTTGGACGGACCTGCTCAAGCCACTGATCTACCTGCAGGACCCCAAGCTGTTCACCCTGCCGCGTGGGCTGAAGTCGGTGATCGACACCTTCGGCAACGGTGGGGAACAGCACTGGGAGATCATCATGGCGGCCAGCCTGATCGCGACCGTTCCGCTGATCGTGATGTTCGCCTTCGCCCAGAAGCACATCATGGACGGCATTGCGAGCCAGGGTGGCCGCAAGGGCTGATCCGGGTCTGGCTCAGTCCTGCCGGCGGTCCCGACTCCGGGCCGGTTCGGCAGCCGGCAGCGCACCGGTGTCGAGCAGTGGCACCGGAGCCAGTTGATTGAACGCCGGCCGGCGTTCGACCAGCACCTCCTGGGACGGATCGGCCAGCAACCGGAGGCTGTCGTCGGTCAGGTCGCCGGCCGCTGCCGGCTCAGTCATCGGTGACCCCCTCGACGCGCAGATCAGAGCAGGCCGCCAAGGCCGCCGCCGACCTTGCCCAGCAGTTCCTGGGGGTTCAGTCCGAACTTGGCCAGCAGGTCGGCGTGCTGGTCGGTGTCGACCTGGTCCGGCAACTCCTGCTCGGCCTGGTCGGCCTGCGGGTGACCCTGCGAGCGGAGCAGTTCGATGATCTGGCTCTTGTCGATGTTCACAGCTGTCTGACTCCTTGGGGAGGGGAGAAGTGGCGACGGTGTTCGGCCGGGTGCCGGTCGGGATGGTTGGCCGGCGCAGCGAGCGCGGTCCGGCCCGGTGCGCGGCGGTTCGCGATGCCCGGGCCGCCGATGCAGGCAAGCGGCTGGAGGTTTCAGCCCGGCAGAAGCATATTTCGGATCTGCCACTGGTGACGCTAAGCGCTCGGCCGCCGTGCGCGCAAGCCTCTCCGCTGCCGAAGCGGCGAGCCAAACGCCGGCCACACAGTGTGCCGGCCGGGTCGGATGCCGCGCGGGGGCCACCGCTCGGGTCGACTCCGGCAGCAAGAAGGCCTTCGCCTTCGCTGAAAAGCGACCGGTGGCCGCCACGACTGCTTTCGTGGCGACGGCCACCGGTGAGATGCTTGGCCGACCCTCAGCTGGCGGCGGGCACCCGGTCCCAGGCCCGGTGCTGGGCCAGCGCCTGCTGCAGCGGCTCGGCAACGCCGGTCGCATTCGAGGCGATCACCACGCCGGTGGCCTCGGTCGGGCAACCCGCCGCGGTGAGCACCTGCGCTGCCGAGCCCCAGCCGACGATCGCCTTGCCGTGCCGGAACAACTCACCCAGCATCAGCTGCGTCCGGGGATCCAGTGGACTGTCGGCCACCCCGTCGCTGATGATCAGCGCGTCCAGCTCCACCGAGCGCGCGGTGACCAGGCTGCGCTGCACGATCACCGTCACGCCGTCGGCCTCGAGCTCGCCGCCGACCGGCGCGATCACCAGGCAGGTCATTCCGGCGTCGTTGAGGGCGTGCTGGACGGCTGCCACATCGACCAGCGAGGAGCCGGGGCCGGTCAGCAGGCCGATCACCCGGCCGTCGGCCGGCCAGCTGCCGCCCAGCTGGGACAGCGCCGGGCTGGGTTGCACCTTGGCCGGCTTGTACTCCGCGTCCGGCACCGGCATGCCGAGGCCGGCCGCCACCCGGGCTACCAGGTCAGGGTCGACGTTGGCGAGCACGGCCAGCTCACGCTGCCGGATCGGCTTCTCGTAGCACTTGCTCAACTCGAAGACGAACGCCTCGACCAGGTGCTGCTTCTCGACGTCGGACATGCTCAGCCAGAACAACCGCGGCTGGCTGAAGTGGTCGTCGAAGGAGGCCGGCGCCTTGCGCTCCTTCACGCCGGTCACCGGCTGCGGCGCCTCGATGAAGCCGGCACCGGAGGTTCCGGTGACGAATGGCACGCCGCCGTCGAGGGAATTGGGCTGGTACGGCGCGACCCCCTCGTGCACCGCGGTCTGGTGCATGCCGTCGCGAAGCATGTCGTTGACGGGGCTGTGCGGCCGGTTGATCGGCAGCTGGTTGAAGTTCGGGCCGCCCAGCCGGGTGAGCTGGGTGTCGACGTAGGAGAACAGCCGCGCCTGCAGCAGCGGGTCGTCGGTCACGTCGATGCCGGGTACCAGGTTGCCCAGATGGAAGGCGACCTGCTCGGTCTCGGCGAAGAAGTTGGTGGTGTTGCCGGTCAGGGTGAGCTTGCCGATCGGTTGAACCGGCGCGAGTTCCTCGGGCACGAACTTGGTCGGATCCAGCAGGTCGATGCCCTCGAACATCTGGTCCTCGGTGTCGGGCATCACCTGTACCCCGAGCTCGTACTGCGGGTAGGCGCCCGCGGTGATCGCGTCGGTAAGGTCGCGCCGGTGGAAGTCGGGGTCGAAGCCGGCAAGCATTTGCGCCTCCTCCCAGACCAGGGAGTGCACGCCCAGTACCGGCTTCCAGTGGAACTTCACCAGCGAGGTCTCACCGTCGGCGTTGATCAGCCGGAAGGTGTGCACCCCGAAGCCCTCCATCATCCGGTAGGAGCGCGGGATCGCCCGGTCCGACATCGCCCACATCACGTGATGGGTCGCCTCGGTGTGCAGCGACACGAAGTCCCAGAACGTGTCATGGGCCGACTGGGCCTGCGGAATCTCGCGATCCGGATGCGGCTTGGCCGCGTGGATGACGTCCGGGAACTTGATGCCGTCCTGGATGAAGAACACCGGGATGTTGTTGCCGACCAGGTCGAAGATGCCCTCGTCGGTGTAGAACTTCGTCGCGAAACCACGGGTGTCGCGCACCGTGTCGGCCGAGCCGCGCGATCCCAGCACGGTGGAGAACCGGACGAAGACCGGCGTCTCGACCTCGGGCGCCAGGAACGAGGCCCGGGTGAGCCCGGCGGCCGCGCCGTAGGAGACGAAGGTGCCGTGCACGCCGGTGCCGCGGGCATGCACCACGCGCTCCGGAATCCGCTCGTGGTCGAAGTGGGTGATCTTCTCGCGCAGGTGGTGGTCCTGCAGCAGGCTCGGCCCGCGGGCACCGGCCTTGAGGGAGTGGTCGGTGTCGCGCAGCGGCAGGCCCGCCGAGGTGGTGAGCACGGTGCCGGACTGGGCGCGGGACCGGACCGGCGCGCCGGTCGGGCTGCCGGTCGGCGACACCGGCACGGGTGCCAGTTGGTCGGGCTTGGGCACGACCGGCTGGGCCTCGGCCGGGTCGGGCCGTCCCAAGATCGGCGGTACGGCGGCGGGAGCGCCAGGGATGGGGTCGGGCAGCGATGCCACGGTAGGCCTCCGGAGCGAATTTCTCGGCCGGCCCGGATACGTGACGGCTCGGCCTGACGATGGCTGGTGGCTGAGCCAGATTTCACCGTAACCGATCGGTGGCCGCGCACGCCGGGCGCGGGGGCCGGCACGAGCACACGGCTGGACGGCTGCGATCGCGGGCGGGTAGCGTCGGAGGCCGGTTGGACCCGCAACTGCTCTCCCGCACGCCTGCCGCTTCGACACGCTTTCGACCCAGGCGTATCGGCTCCGATCCGAGGCCACCATGACCGACCCGCTGCCGCCCGGTACCGATTCCGAATCCGCCAGTGCCGGCTCGTTGTTGTTCATCGGAACGGCCACCACGCTGATCCGCTTCGGCGAGCTGACCCTGCTGACTGACCCCAACTTCCTGCACCAGGGCCAGCGGGCCTACCTGGGCTACGGGTTGACCGCCAAGCGGCTGACCGAGCCGGCCCTGGCCGTCGAACAGCTGCCGGCGCTGGATGCGATCGTGCTGTCGCACCTGCACGGCGATCACTGGGACCGGCAGGCGCAGCGCGGTCTGGACCGCCAGCTGCCGATCATCACCACGCCGCACGCCTCCAAGCGGTTGCAGGTTCGCGGCTTCGCCAGGGCGAGCGGCCTGCGCACCTGGAGCAGTACCGAGCTGGTGAAGGGCGACACCCGGTTGCGGATCACCTCGATGCCGGGTCGGCACGCGCCCGGGCCGCTGCGCCGGGTGTTGCCGCCGGTGATGGGCAGCCTGCTGGAATTCGGCCCGATCACCGGCCCGGTCCGGCTGCGGATGTACCTGACCGGCGACACCCTGTTCGTGGAGGAGCTGCACGAGATCCCGGTGCGCTATCCGGCGATCGACGCCGCGGTGCTGCATCTGGGCGGCACCCGGCTGCCCGGCGGGCTGATGGTCACCATGGACGCCGTCCAGGGCGCGAACCTGCTGGAACTCATCAAGCCCGGCATGGCGATTCCGGTGCACTACGACGACTACGGGTTGTTCAAGTCGCCGCTGGCCGACTTCCGGGCGGAGGTCGACCGGCGCGGGCTGTCCGACCTGGTGCGCTACGTCGACCGGGGCGAGACCGTTCCGCTGCCCGGTTCGGGCTAGCGCCTGCCGGCCAGGGCTAGGGCCTGCTGGTCACCGAGTGCCGGTCCCCGCCGCGATAGATCCGGCCCATCAGCAGCTGCCCGGCCTTGCGGCGGCCACCGCCGAGCACCCCGTCGCGCGCCAGCGCGGCCCGAGCGGCGTTGGAGCCGGGGCCGCCGTGCACCCCGCCACCGGGATGGGCCGAGGAACCGCTGAGGAACAACCGGTCGATGGGAGTGGTGGCACCGCCCAGACCGGGCACCGGTCGGAACACCAGTTGCTGGTGCAGTTGCGCCGTCCCGCCGTTGACCGCGCCGTGCACCAGCGACGGATTGGCATCCTCCAGCTGACGAGGCGACTGCACGTAGCGGCCGATCACCAGCTCGGTGAAGCCCGGCGCGTGCCGCTCGATGCATGCCTCGATGCGCGCGACGTGCTCGGCGATGAGCTCGTCGCTGAACTCCACACCCGATGGCAGGTGGGTATAGGCCCACGCCGACTCGGTGCCGTCAGGAGATCGGCTCGGATCGGAGGTGGTCATCTGGCCGAACAGCAGGAACGGCTCGCGAGGCACCTGCCGGGTGGCCAGGTCCGCGGCGTAGCGGGTCAGGCCGTCCAGGTCCACGCCGAGGTGCACGGTGCCGGCCCCGCGAGCGCCGGGCGCGGTCCAGCCGATCTTGGACCGCAACGCCCAGTCGATCTTGATGGTGGGGTTGTCCCACTGGAAGTTGTCGAGGTCGCGGACGAACCGCGCCGGTAGATGCCGCTCGCCGACCAGCTTGCCGAACAGTGCCGGAGCGGTCACGTCGGCCAGCACCGCGCGCCGGGCCCGGATCCGCTCACCGGTGGCCAGCCGGACGCCCACCGCGGTGCCGTCGACCACCTCCACCTGATCGACCGCGCTGGCCAGCCGGATGGTGCCGCCACCGGCCGACAGCCGGGCCGCCATCGACTCGGTCAGCATCCCGGCACCACCCACCGGTACCGGGAATCCGTAGCTCTGCCCGAGCATGGCCAGCAGCCAGCCGTAAATCGCGCTGCCGGCGCCCTCGGGCGGCAGGTCCGCGTGCAGCGCGTTGCCGGCCAGCAGCATCGGCGCGCCCGCACCGCCGAACCGCTCCTCACCCAGCCGGCGGACCGGCAGCAGCGCGAGCCGGGCCATCCGCAGCGCGCCGGCGGTGCCCAACCGGGCCAGCATCCGGGTGGCCGGTCCCAGCGCCGGCAGCGGGGTGAACAGCGCGTCGATCAGCGGCTCCCGGATCTCCTCCCACTCGGCCACCAACTGCCGCCAGGCGGCGCCGTCACCGGGCGCGAACTCCGCCACCGAGGCGGCGGTCTGGTCCAGGTCGCGGGACAGCACCGCGCACCGGTCGTCGGGAAAGACGTGTGCCAGCACGCTGGGGGAGTGGGTCCAGTGCAGGCCGTAGCGGTCCAACTCCATCGCCCGCAGCACCGGCGAGGCAGCCGACAGCGGGTAGAACGCGCTGAACAGGTCCGACAGGTAGCCCGGGCTGGTCACCTCGGCAGAGCGCACCGCGCCACCGAGGTGTTCGGTCGCCTCACACACCACCACGTCCCAGCCGTGGTCGGCGAGCAGGTTCGCCGCCACCAGGCCGTTGTGGCCGGCCCCGATCACCACCGCGTCGGGGGCGTCGTCGGCTCGGATCGTGGCGGGTCGGCTGGTCGGCTGCATAGATTTGACCGTACCGCGCAGGTGCGTGCGGCAGGTGCCGTGCTTAACTGGCTGCATCCGCTGAGCAGCAGCGACTCACCACGCCGTACCGGCCAGACGCGTCTGCAGGCTCAGGTTCCCCGTGCTGTGCGGTTCTGCCTGCGGGCAGGGGAGAAACCGTGAAAGCACTTACCTGGCAAGCCAATCAGAAGGTC
Source organism: Pseudonocardiales bacterium (assembly GCA_030840415.1). Taxonomy (GTDB): domain Bacteria; phylum Actinomycetota; class Actinomycetes; order Mycobacteriales; family Jatrophihabitantaceae; genus Jatrophihabitans_A. Next base: position 7,812 of record JAVEEO010000366.1, read on the forward strand.
GAAGTCATCGACGTGCCGGATCCGCGGATCCAGGAGCCGACCGACGCCGTCATCCGGGTCACCTCGACCGCGATCTGCGGTTCGGACCTGCACCTGTACGGCGTCCTCGGCCCCTACCTCAAGCCGGGTGACGTCCTCGGCCACGAGGCGATGGGCATTGTCGAGGAGGTTGGCTCCGACATCACCAATCTCAAGCCAGGTGACCGGGTGGTGGTGCCGTTCAACATCTCCTGCGGTTTCTGCTGGATGTGCTCGCGAAAGCTGTACTCCCAGTGCGAGACGACCCAGGTCCGCTCGGAGGGCAAGGGCGCCTCGCTGTTCGGCTACACCTCCCTGTACGGCTCGGTGCCCGGCGGTCAGGCGGAGTACCTGCGGGTTCCGCAGGCCCAGTTCGGCCCAATCAAGGTTCCGCACGACACCCCGGACGAGCAGTTCCTGTTCCTGTCCGACATCCTGCCCACCGCATGGCAGGCGGTCGCCTACGCCGATGTGCAACCGGGCAGCACGGTGGCCGTGCTGGGGCTCGGGCCGGTCGGGCAGTTCGCGGTCCGGATCGCCAAGCACCTCGGTGCCGAACGGGTGATCGGGGTGGACACCGTGCCCGAGCGGCTGGCGCTGGCCGCCCGCTACGGCGCCGAGCCGCTGGACTTCGCCACGGTCGATGACGTCGCCGCCAGCCTGATCGAGCTGGTCGACGGCCGCGGCCCCGACGCGGTGATCGACGCGGTGGGCATGGAGGCGCACGGCAACCGTCCGGTCGCGCTGGTCCAGAAGGCGACCGGGCTGCTGCCCGACGCCATCGCCCAGCGGATCACCGACAAGTTCGCCGTCGACCGGATGGAGGCCCTGCACGCCGCGATCAAGGGTGTCCGACGGGGCGGCACGGTGTCGGTCAGCGGTGTCTACGGCGGTGAGGTCGACCCGATGCCGATGATGGAGATGTTCGACCGGCAGATCCAGCTGCGGATGGGCCAGGCCAACGTGCACCGCTGGAGCGAGCAGACCCTCGAGCTGGCGCTGGATCCGTCCGATCCGCTGGGTGTGCTGGACCTGGTCACGCACCGGTTGCCGCTGGCCGAGGCGCCGGCGGCCTACGAGATGTTCCGCAACAAGGAGGCCGGTTGCATCAAGGTGGTGCTCCAGCCATGACCGAACGCCCGGGCCGCCCGGAGGTGGTGGTGGTGACCGGCGCCTCCAGCGGGATCGGGCTGTCGGCCGCCCGCGCCTTCGCCGCCCGGGGTGCCTGGCTGGTGCTGGCCTCCCGCAGCGCCGACCGGCTCGCCGAGGTGGCCGCGCTGTGCCTGGCCGACGGCGCGGCCGGCGCGGCGGTGGTGGCCACCGACGTGTCCGACGAGCAGTCCGCAGGCGCTCTGATCGACGCTGCGGTGGCCGAGCACGGCCGGATCGACGTGGTGATGCACGCGGCCACCGTGATGGCCTACGGGACCGTCGAGGAGTTGCCCACCGAGATCTTCACGACCGTGGTGGATACCGCCATCGAGGGCACCTTCTTCGTGGCCCGCGCGGCGCTGGCTGCCTTCCGCAGCCAGCATCGCGGCCACCTGGTGGTGGTGAATTCGCTGCTGGGCTCCATCGCCGCTCCGCAGATGGGCGCCTACGTGGTGGCCAAGTGGGGCCAGGCCGGCCTGCTGCGGGTATTGCAGCTGGAGACCCGCGACGAGCCCGGCATCCTGGTCAGCTCGGTCTCCCCGGGTGGGGTCAATACCCCGATCTACTCGCAGGCGGCCAATGTCACCGGCCGCTCGGCCCGGCCGGCGCTGCCGGTGGACTCGCCGGAGAAGGTTGCCGCGGCGATCGTGAGCTGCGTGGACCGTCGCCGGGCCAGGGTGTCGGTGGGGCTGGCCAATCCGCTGATCGTCGCGGGCTTCCGGCTGTTGCCCAGGGTGTACGACGCGCTGGTGACCCCGCTGCTGCACCTGGCCTCGCTCACCCGGCGGCCGGGCACCGAGCCGTCGGAGGGCAACGTCCTCAAGCCCCAGCCGGCCGGTGAGGCCGAGCACGGCACGTGGCCCGGCCCGTTGGGGTTGCCGCGCGGCTGACCCGCCGGGCATCGCCCGCGACTCGCGCGGGAGAAGTCTACCAACTGTCCGCTTTCTCCTGACCGATGTGCGTATCGTTGCTGTGTCCGAAGTGGACACCGGGGGCGGGCCGGCAGGCTCGCCGATCGTGAGAGGGCATCGTGGCAGAGGTACCAGGCGGGCTCACCGAGCTCGCCCAGGATGCCCTGTCGTTGCTGGGAGCGACGGCAGTGGCAGTGCGCGCGGTGCGCGAGGACGGCAGCCTGGACACCCTGGCCCTGGCCGGCCGCAACGCCGCGGCGCTGGTCGCTGCCTCACCGGCTTCTGCCGGCCAGGACGAATCGGTGACGACCGGCATCCTGGGTCGCTGGCGCCGGCGGGAGCAGGCCGGTCCGGGCGAGACCGAGAATCATCCGATCTCGGACTCCAACGGCCGGCAGCTGGGTTGGCTGACCCTGGAACGCGGCCCGGTCGAGTCCGGCCGGCTGGCCGAGACCGCGTTGCGGCTGGTGTTGGCCCAGGCCGCCGCCCTGCTGGAGACCGCGGAGCTCACCGCCCGGCTGCGCGCCCAGGACGAACTGCTGCTGGACCGGCTGGACCAGCTGCGCGCATCGGAGCAGGCGCTGCGGGTGGCCTTCGAGGAGTCGGTGGTCGGCATGGCGATGATCAGCCTCGACCCCGACGACCCCGGCCGCTACCTGCAGGTCAACGACGCGCTGTGCCGGCTGACCGGCTACAGCCGGGAGGAACTGCTGGCCCGCCCGTTCGAGGAGCAGACCCATCCGGAGGACCGAGGCCCGACCGCCTCGGCGATGCGCCGGGCGATGGCCGGCCGGCGCACGCCGTTCCGCACCGAGAAGCGGTTCGTGCGGGCCGACGGCAGCACCTGCTGGGTACGGGTGACCGCGACGCCGCTGTTCGACGACGACGACCGGCCGCTGTACGCCCTCGGCCAGGTGGAGGACCTGAGCCAGCGGGCCGAGCACGACGTGGAACTGGCCGCCCGGCTGGATCCGCTGACCGGCACCCTCAATTCCGCCGCGCTCGAGCAGGGTCTGGTCGAGACGGTGCAGCGCGCGCACCGGATCGGCACCGGCTGCGCCGTGCTGATGGCCGAGCTACCCGGCTGGGACGAGCTGACCGCCGGCCAGGACGAGCCGGGCGGCCTGGCCGACCAGCTGCAGATCGCGCTGGCCCGCCGGCTGCAGACCACCTTGCGGGGCACTGACGTGATCAGCCGGGTGGGCGACAACCAGTTCGTCATCATCACCGAGGAGGTGGGCGCCGAGCAGGTGGAGGCGGTGGCCGGCCGGCTCGAGCTGGCGTTGACCGCCCCCGAGATCATCGGCGGCCGGGAGTTCTCGATGTCGGCCCATCTGGGGATGTCGGTGCTGTCCGGCGAGCCCGGTGACGATGCCGGGCAGAGCGCGACGCTGCTGGCGCAGGCCCGGACGGCGATGATCCAGGCCCGTGCCGCCGGCGGCGGATCGCACGTGCTCTACCTCAGCGACGGCGCCCAGCCCGCGGTCGGGACCTCCCGCACGCTGTACGCCCACCCGGACTGGCGGGGTCGGATCGACCGCTGAGCCGGTGCGCGGCTGTTCGCGCGCAGGTGTTCAGCGCCGGGGGTGCCGGCCGATAGGAGGTCCGACGCCCACAGTGAGGACCTGCTCATGCCGAGAGAATCCGCGCGCTCGCTTCGTGCCGGCGTGCTCGGGGTAGGTGCCCTGGGAGCGCTGCTGCTGTCCGTGCCGGCGTCGCTGTGGCTTGGTTCCGGCTCGGTGTACCCGGTGCTGCGGCCGGTCGACTCGAGCGCGCCGGCTGTCGCCTTCGACGCCGACGGCCGGCTGCTGACCAGCCCGGCCCGGCTCCGGTCGGGCTCCAGCGCCGTAGTGGTGGCATCCGGCTTCCGGGCCGGTGAGGTGATCCGGGTGCGCCGCTCGGCCGCCGAGGGCGTCGTCGGCAGCCGGGCCGACCAGCACGGCGTCGTGCGCTACCGGTTCACCGTGCCGGCGACCCCGAGGACGCAGTCGCTGGCGGTGATCGGCAGCCTGGACCAGGCCGGCCTGCCGCACCGCGCGGTGTTCCGGTTCGTCGTCAGCTCCGACCAGGCAGGCCGGTAGCCGGCAGTTCGGTGAAGCAGCAGGTCGCGGTGGCACCACTCATCATGTTCACCGTGGCGTCCGGATCCCGGCTTCCGCGAAGCCACATCCCGCCGTAGCCGCGCGAGACCATGAAAGCCCCCCAGCTCAGGGTCCATTCCTCGGTACCGGTGTCGGTCGGGAACTTCTCGGGGACGGCATGGATCCGGCGCTGCAGCACGTAGGGCTGATCCATCGCAGCCTCGAGTCGTGCACGCCATTCGGCAGGCTCGGTCAGCCAGCCGGCCGCGATGCCCTGGCCGCCGTGCATCATCGTGGGTTTGAGGATCAACTCCTGCTGTTCGGCGAGGGCGTACCCGGCCAGATCCACCGTGGTACCGGCCACCGTCACCGGGCCCGGCCGCACCATGCGTGTCCAGGGCAGGATCCGGTCCAGGGCTGCCAGTGCCGCCGGTGGCCACAGCCGCCGGTTCTCCTCATCCGACAGCAGCGCCAGGGCGCCCTTGCTGCCGTACAGGTCGGAGTCCATCGGCGAGAAGATGGCGACCTCACCACGCTCGGCTGCCCGCAGCACCGGCTGGATCAGTGCGGGCCCCGCGTCGGTCAGCAGATCCTCCATCAGGAACAGCCGGTAGACGACGTCGACGCGACGCTGCCCGAGCCAGACTCCGCCGTCGGCGTACCGAAGTTGACCGAGGTGACAGGGATAGACGTCCATTCCGAACGGGGTGAGGATCGCGGCGCTGGTGCGCAGCTGTGGCTCCAGGTGCGCGAAACTGCTGGGCCAGTCCGTCAGGGCCACGGTCGGCCGGTCACCCGGGGTGACGTGGCACTCGGTGAGCAGCGTGTGCACCAGCTCCGCCAGCGGATCGACATAGCCCAGGCCGTGTTCGCGAACGAACGCGGCGACGTAGGGGTGTTCCAGCATGGCGCGGTTGAGGATCGCACCGTCCAGACCGCCCAGCGCCGCGCCCCAGTTGACCTCCATCAACTGGAATCCGGATTCGGTCAGGTAGAAATCGGCCCGCCCCATTCGTGAGGGCGCGTCGCCGCGAGCACGCAGGATGACCTCGGCCTGGGCGGCACTGGCGCCCACCGCCCGCGCGAAGGCGCTCAGGTCGCCGCCGAAGAGCTGGTCGGGCAACCCGGTCAGCGTCGAGTACAGCTGATCGAGATCGCAGATCAACTGGCTGATCGACGCGTGGTCCAGAAAGCCGGGCCGGCTCAGGGAGCGACCCTCGTAGCTGGTGTTGGCGACCGCGTCGCGAACCCGGCTGTGTATCTCTGACGCTCCCAGGCCCAGCTCGGAGAATCCGGCGAGATAGGCCTCGGTCAGCAACGTATTTCTCATGGTGCGCCCGGCGCGGTGGCAGGAGTGGGCTCGGTGAGGATCGTGGCCGGTGGACCTTCGCCCGCTGGACCGGGTTCCGGTGCCCCGGCCGCCGGGGCGAGCACCGGTTGGGAGCCGGCCGGAACGCGCGGCTGGTCAGCAGTGTCCGGCTCGCGCATCCCGAGCAGCGCAAGGATCAGACCACACAGGCTCGCCAGCGCGCACCACACCCAGAGCTGTGCCCCCACCGCCCGGTACACCGCGACGCCCACTGCCGGACCGACCGCGGCACCGAGGCTGAACATGGTCTGCATCGAGGCGATGTAACGGCCGCGTAGGCCGGCTGGTGCGATCCGGCCCGGATAGGAGAACATCGTCGGCCCCGCCGTGATCTCGGCGATAGTCCAGACCAGCGTGCCGCCGATGAACACCACCGCTCCCCACGGCAACGCGTACATCAACTGGCCGAGGGCCAGCAACACGAAGCCGGCCGTCACGATCAGTCGCACCGGCAGCCGCTGGGTGAGCCTGGTGACCAGCAGTTCCGAGGTGATCACCACGAACCCGTTGAGCGAGATGGCCAGGCTGTACCAGGCCATCGCCAGTCCGGCATCCTTCATCGCCAGTGGCAGCGTGCTGACGTACTGGATGTAGGCGACGCAGTTGACGAAGGTCGCCATCAGGAACAGCAGGTAGCGGCGATCGACGAGCAGGGCCCGGTAGCCGGCTGCCCGCCTTGCCGCGGCGTCCGGCTCACGGGGGCGAACCGGCTGACGCGGCAGGGTCATGATCGCGATCACCCCGTAGACAAGGGCGGTGACCGCGTCGCACCAGAACAGCAGCTCATAGGACACCGAGATCAGCAGCGCTCCCAACAGCGGCGCGGCCGTGGTGCCGACGTTGATGGCCAGCCGGTAGATCGCGGCGATCATCACCTGCCGGTGCGCGGGAGTGAGCTCGGACAGCATCGAGGCCGCGGCCGGCCGGTAGAACTTCCCGGCTATACCGGTCAGGACCACGGCGGTCACCAGCATCGGGTAATAGCTCAGGTAGAGCACCGCGACGAGCAAGCCGGCGAAACCTGCCATCGACGCGAAAGTGGCCGCCCGCGGTCCCAGCCGATCGGAGAACGAGCCGCCCACCAGGATGCCCACGAAGCAGCCGGCTCCGTAGCAGCCCAGTGCCACTCCGGCCTGCACCTCGCTGAATCCGCGTTCGGTCAGGAACAGCACCAGAAAGGTCTGCAGGAAACCGCCCAGTTCGTTGACCAGTACGCCGGCCAGCATTGCCCGGACCGGTAGCGGAGATTCGCGCAGCGTGATCCATACGCCGGCATCGTCGCGGGCAGCAGTGGCCCCCGGGCGTGTCATCGGACCTGCTCGAACGGGGGCCGGGCCGCCGCGACCGGCCGGCCGCGCGGTGAGGGCTGGCGTGACATCGGCAGTAGGGCCTCTCCTTGGGTGCCGCTGTGGTTCACGATCGAGAATGTGGCGCGGTTAACGGACGATCATCACCGGCTGTCGGCTCCATACCAGTGCGCCAGCTTGCTACTGTTCGGCCCGACGCCTGCCCGGAGGAGATCGACGATGGCAGTGACCGCCGAACAGATTCGCCGGGTCGCGATGAGCCTGCCGCGCACCACTGAGGGCCTGGTGCGCGACCACGTCAAGTTCCGGGTCGGTCGGATCGTGTATGTCTCCCTGTCTCCCGACGAGGCCACCATGGGCTTCGGGTATCCGCGGGAGCAACGCGCCGCATTGATCGCAGCCGAGCCGGCGAAGTTCATGATGCCCCGCAAGTCCGATCAGAGGTATCAGTGGCTGGTGGCCCGCACGAGTGAGCTCGAGCCGGTGGAGATGGCTGAACTGGTCCTCGATGCCTGGTGCATTGTGGTGTCGAGGAAGGCGGCGGCTGATTTCCTGGCCACCTTGCCCTCGGATTGGCCGAGCGCCGTGCAGCAGTGGTGACTGGTAGTGACAGTGAGTGACAAGCAGTCATTGGGGCAGGCGTGGAATTGTGTGCGCGATGACTCCGTAGAAATGAAGGTATAGCCAGAACCCGGCTGGCGTCGAGGGGATTGACAATACTTCTTGCGCGGTCCTAGCATCCGCGATGCCGACAGTGGATTGCCGGCTGTGACGCACCGATTTCCGATCGGACGGGCGTCGAAGAATCGAGGCCGATGTGCTAACTCTTCGCATCCACACAGGACGGTAACGCTGTTCGTGCAGTCATCAAGTTGATTGCACAAGCAATTGCTGAGGTTCCTCGTCTGGCGTCGTGATCAAGGGCGCGCTGCGTGTGACTTTGGCATGCACTTACTCAACCGGTGAAATTCCACCGCGCCATTACCTGGCATTTCGGGCCGTGAGGCCGTCCCGTACTCCGAGAGGAAGATGTCCATGTCCAAAGCCGGTAAACGGTCATTTCGAATCGCGGCAGCATTGCTTGCCGCGACCGGGCTCGCGCTGAGCAGTCCCGGTGCCGCGTTGGCCGCGGCACCGCACGCGGCCTCGCACGGCCATGGATCCCAAGTCATCCCGATCACGATGACGGCGGCCGGCTTCACCATGCCGGCATCCGCTCACGCCGGTTTCGTGACCTTCAAGGTGGGCTCTCCGGACGCCGGCTCCCACGCGCTGCAGGGCCTGTCGGTCAAGAGGGGGCACACCCTCGCCCAGGTGCTCTACGACTACGCGCTCGGGATCTCCGACGATCGGATGGAGAACGCGCAAGGCGCCCGTAACCTGCTCCGCGATGCCACCCTGATCGGCGGCGTGGTGACCAACTCCTACGCCCCGATCTCGGTGACCGTGCCGCTGGAGGCCGGAACCTATTACTTCTTCGACCTGAACGAGGTCGGACTGCCGGGTACGCCGCCGCCGCACGTGCACACCCTGCGGGTACACGGCAGGATGAGCTGGGCCGGTTTCCCCCGCTTCGAATCGGTCATCGGCCTGACCATGACCGACGACATGCCCATGTTCGCCTCGCCGTCGAGCTTCGACGCCGACGGCAACATCCTGGTCTACAACAACTCCGACGAGATCCACGAGGCTGTCTGGCGGCCGGCCGTCGCCGGTACCACCGACGCGTTCCTCGACCAGTACTACGCCGACGTCGACGCCGGCCGCCCGCATGCGC
>JAVEEO010000396.1 GCA_030840415.1 Pseudonocardiales bacterium
TCACCGAGACCGGCACCACCCAGCACCTGGCCGCCGACCTCGCGCACAGCCTGGTGCAGTCGCACCTGATCGAGCGGCAGGCCGAGGCGGTGCAGTTGTTGCGCGAGCTCGACCAGGCCAAGGCCGACTTCATCGCGACCGTCTCCCATGAGCTGCGCACGCCGCTGACCTCGATCTCCGGCTACCTGGAGATGCTGCAGGACGGTGACGCCGGCGAGCTGCCGGACACCGCGGTCGCGATGCTGAGCATCATCGACCGCAACGCGACCCGGCTGCGCAACCTGATCGAGGACCTGCTCACCCAGTCCCGCATCGATGCCGGCCGGCTGCGGCTGGAGCTGTCCACCGTCCAGCTGCGGCCGCTGCTGCAGTCGGTCATCACCGCGATGGCCCCGCTGGCCTCGGCCAGCGACGTCAAACTGCAGCTGGGCGCCCCCGAGGACCCGCTGAGCGTGCAGGCCGATCCGCAGCAGCTGGAGCAGGTGTTCACCAACCTGATCTCCAACGCCCTGAAGTTCACCCCGGCCGGCGGCAGCGTGCAGGTCAGCCTGCTCCCCGCCGACGACGGGGTGTTGATCGAGGTCCGCGACACCGGCATGGGCATTCCGCCGGACGAGTACCCGAACCTGTTCACCCGGTTCTTCCGGGCCTCCAATGCCGCCGAGGCCGCGCTGCCCGGCACCGGGCTGGGACTGGCCATCGTGCAGGAGATCGTGCACCGGCACGGCGGCGCCGTCGACATCGAGTCCGAGTTGGGGGTCGGGACCACCCTGACCGTCTGGCTGCCGGCCGCTCAGGAGGCGGGCGTCAGCGCGTCCGGTCCGACAAGCCCTTGAGGTAGGCGGCCTGTCCGGCGTGCTGCAGGTCATCGGACAGCACGCTGACCAGCCGCACCGCCAGGGTCACCGGCGGGTCCCAGGACTCGTCGACCACCCCGGCCAGGTCTCGCTCGGTCAGGCCGGCCAGGTACTGCCGGGACCGCTCGAAGACGGCCCGGTGGTAGTCCAGCAGCAGCTGGGCCGACGGTATCCGGACGGCGGCGGCCTGCTCGGGGCGCTGGCCGTAGCCGATCTCTGAGCGGTCGAAGGGCAGCTCGAACCGGTCGTAGAAGCCGTCGGCGGTCCAGACCTGCTCGGTGCCGGCCACCTCGGCGACGTGATCGTCCTGGACCCGGGTCAGGTGCCAGACCAGCCAGCCGATCGAGTTCGTTCCGGGCGCCGGCGAGTAGGCCAACTGCTCTGCCGACAGTCCCGTCACCACCTCCTCGACGACCTGTCTGATCCGGTCGAAGCCGTCGGTCAGCAGTTGCGCGGGAGTTACCGAATCAGTCATTTCCCCATTTGAGCAGAACGCTCGAACGGGCCCGCAGGCGGTAGACCGGGTGGTGGGCTCAGGCCCTACCCTGGCGGGCATGAGCACCACCGGCTTCGAGACCAGCACCCCGCATCGGGACAGCACTCCGCATCAGAACAGCACCCCGCACCAGAAGAGCACTGCGCACCAGAAGAGCACTGCCGGCAGCGCCCCACCGGAGACCCCGCTGCTGCGCCGGATCCGGGACTCGGTGATCGGCGACGACCAGGTGATGCCCGGCCCGTACGGCCCGCGTCGGGTCACCTACGCCGACTACACCGCCTCCGGCCGCGCGCTGGGTTTCCTGGAGGATTTCATCCGCGACGAGGTGCTGCCGCGGTATGCCAACACCCACACCGAATCCAGCGGCACCGGGCTGCAGACCACCCGGCTGCGCGAGGATGCCCGCCGGATCATCCGCGACGCGGTCGGCGGGGACGACCAGACAGTGGTGGTCTTCGCCGGTTCCGGTTGCACGGCTGCCATCGACAAGCTGATCGGCATCCTGGGGCTGCGGATACCGGCCGGCCTGGACGACCGCTACCAGCTCAGCCGGGCGATCCCGCCCGAGGAGCGCCCGGTGGTCTTCCTCGGCCCGTTCGAGCACCACTCCAACGAGCTGCCGTGGCGGGAGTCGATCGCCGACGTGGTGCTCATCGAGCAGGACGCCGACGGTCATCTCGACGCCGCCGCGCTGGAACGCCAACTGCTGCACTACGCCGACCGGCCGCTCAAGATCGGCTCCTTCTCCGCCGCCAGCAACGTCACCGGCATCGTCACCGACACCGCCCGGATCTCGGCGCTGCTGCATGCGCACGGCGCGCTGTCGTTCTGGGACTTCGCCGCGGCCGCTCCCTACGTCGAGATCGAGATGAACGGCGACCCGGACGGCGACCCGCTCAGCTACTTCGACGCGGTGTTCCTCAGCCCGCACAAGTTCATCGGCGGACCGAGCACCCCCGGGGTGCTGGCGGCACGGCGCGAGCTGTTCAAAAACCGGGTGCCGGTGGTGCCGGGCGGCGGCACGGTGGCCTACGTCAACCCGGCTGAGCACCGCTACCTAAGCGACCCCGCACACCGCGAGGAGGGCGGCACCCCCGCCATCGTCGAGTCGATCAGGGCCGGCCTGGTGTTCCAGTTGCGGCAGGCGGTCGGGCTGCCGGTGATCCGGGCGCACGAGGAGTACTACCTGCGCCGCGCGGTACAGGCCTGGTCGGCCGAGCCGGCGATCGAGATCCTGGGCAACCTGGACTCGCGCCGGCTGTCGATCGTGTCCTTCGTGGTGCGCGGCGGCGCGGGCAGCAGCCGGCCCTACCTGCACCACAACTTCGTGGTGGCGCTGCTCAACGACCTGTTCGGCATCCAGTCCCGGGGCGGCTGCTCGTGCGCCGGGCCGTACGGGCACCGGTTGCTGGGCATCGACATCGAGCGCTCGCACGAGTTCGAGCGCGAGATCACCGGTGGCTGCGAGGGCATCAAGCCCGGTTGGGTACGGGTCAACTTCAACTACTTCATTTCCGAGCCGGTCTTCGACTATCTCCTGGAGGCGGTCCGGCTGGTGGCACGGCACGGCTGGCGACTGCTCGGCGATTACCGGTTCGACCCGGTGACCGGCTTGTGGCGGCACCGGCGCGGGGCGGCCGAGCCGCCGCTGCGGCTGGGGCAGATCAGCTACGACGAGACCGGGGCGATGGTCTATCCACACCATCAGGAGCGGGCTCCGGAGAGCGTGTTGCGCCGCTACCTGGACGAGGCGGCCGAACTGTTCGCCGCCGCCGAAGCCGCTGGTCCCGCCGGGCCGGAGCTGCCGGCAGATCCGGCGAGGTTCGTCTCGGCGGACTTCGAACACCTGCGCTGGTTCGAACTGCCGGCCGGCTGCCTGCTGCCGGACTGAGCGCCGGCCGGGGGTTTCAGCCCTGCGAGCGGGTACCGCACTCCCGGGCAGCGCTCGGGACAGCCGCCGGTAGCCAGGCCCCTACAGGCCGCCGGTGACGCTCTGGTTGACGCTGACCGCGATGCCGAACCGGAGCGCGTTGGCCTGCTCCTCGGAGATTCCCGGCTTGTCGTAGGAGATGTCTCGTTCGGACTTACGGGTCCACCAGGCCAGCGCGCAGAACATTGCCAGCATGACTGCCGCTCCGATGATCATCAGAACCATTGCCATGACCCGCTCCTTGTCCACTTATGGGATCAGTTATACGCCCGGACGACCGCGGCGGCGGGGTCTGCTATGTCACATCGATGCGCCGTATCAGGGTGGCGAGCCGCGACCTCAGCCGGCCTGGCCCAGCACGAACGGATACA
>JAVEEO010000400.1 GCA_030840415.1 Pseudonocardiales bacterium
GGTGCCGAACGCCGGCCATCGCGATCGCGGCGTGGGTGGCGACGATGCCGCCGGTCAGCTCGGCACTCTCGTCGAAGGCCTCGCGCTGGGTGGAGTACAGGTTGAGCCCGCCGATGGTGTCCTCGCCCTCCAGGTACAGCCGGAAGCCCAACATGCTGTACACGCCCTCCTCGGCCACGGCCCGCCGGCCGAACTCCGGCCAGCGGGCATCGCGGGACAGGTCGCCGGTGCGGAAGATGGTCTGTTGCAGGATCGCGTCCACGCACGGTCCCGAGGACAGCTGGTACTGGATGGCATCGACCCGGCGCGGCAGGTCGCTGCTGGGAGCCACGGTCGTGAACTTTCCGGCGCGCAGCACGGTCAGGCCGGCGTCCTCGGCGCCCGGCACCGCGCGCAGTGCGGCCCGGACGATCGCAGCGTGGGCATCGCCCTCGCTGGTGTGCCCGGCCAGTTCGCGGGCCAGCTCTGCGAAGCCGGTCGCCAGAGCGTGCGGGCTCAGCGGGTCGAGCGGGTGCTGGTCGGTAAACATCCGAATGCCTTGCCTTGCTCGCGGGCCGCAGCCGACCGATGGGAGATGCCGGCCGTCGCGCGCCAGTGAGTCCAGCCTAGAGCACCGGCGGCAGCGGTTCCGGGCTCGGAAAAGGTGGTCGGAGCAAACTTGAGCCGATCTTGAGGCTCGTCGGGGTAGGCGGCCCGAACGGCTCTCGGTTTGAGCCGGACGGGCCTGAACCGCAATACCGCTGCAGCGACCTGCGGCCCGAACTCACTGTGCCTGGGGGCGCGGTGTTACCGCAAGCGGGCCAAACCGGATGGGTTTCAGGCACCGGTGATCGATGTCCGGACCGTCGGACCGGATCGGTGACGGAGCCGGCGGGCACGCTGGGTACACAGGCTAGGGTCGACAGACCTGAACAGCCAGGCAATGTACGAACCGGACGGCGGAGCGCCGCCGGCCGGTTGGCAGGGAGTCCAGCGCAATGAGCAGCACGACGCAGGGCCGCCGCGGTGCGCAGTCCGCGCCCGTCGGCGACTACGACTTCGTGGTGGTCGCCAACCGGCTGCCGCTGGACCGGGTCGAGGACCCGGACGGGCAGGTCAGCTGGCGGCGCAGTCCCGGCGGCCTGGTGACCGCCCTGCAACCGGTGATGCAGCAGGCCGACGGCGCCTGGGTGGGTTGGACCGGCGCTCCCGGCCCGGCGCCGGAGCCGTTCGACGAGGCAGGCATGCGGCTGGTCGGGGTGGGCCTGTCGGCCGAGGAAGTGCGCGACTACTACGAGGGATTCTCCAACGACACGCTCTGGCCGCTGTACCACGACGTGATCGCCCCGCCGCGGTTCCGGCGGACCTGGTGGGACGCCTACGTCCGGGTCAACGAGCGCTTCGCCGAGGCGGCGGCCGAGCAGGCCGCCGACGCGGCGGTGGTGTGGGTGCAGGACTACCAGCTGCAGCTGGTGCCGGGCATGCTGCGGGCGCGCCGGCCGGACCTGCGGATCGGCTTCTTCAACCACATTCCCTTCCCCGGCTACGAGATCTTCGCCCAGCTGCCGTGGCGGCGCCAGATCATCGAGGGCCTGCTCGGCGCCGACCTGCTCGGCTTCCAGCGCCAGGGCGATGCCACCAACTTCCTGCGGGCCTGCCGCCGGGCTGCCGGGTTGACCACTCGCGGCTCGCTGGTCCGGGTGCCGCACTCCTGGCCCGCCAACGTCACCGGCAACTCCGTCGGCCGGCGGCGTCCGGGCCGGCCGGGCGCCTCCGACGACCGGACGGTGCGGGCGGCGACCTTCCCGATCTCGATCGACTCGGCCGGCTTCGAGGCGATCGCCCGCCGACCCGAGGTCAAGGCCCGGGCCGCCGAGATCAGGCAGGCCCTCGGAGAGCCGAAGACACTGCTGCTCGGAGTGGATCGGCTGGACTACACCAAGGGGATCGCGCACCGGCTCAAGGCCTACGGCGAGCTGCTGCAGGAGGGCCGCTTGACAGCCCCGGACGACACCCTGGTGCTGGTCGCCAGCCCCAGCCGGGAGCGGGTCGAGCAGTACCGCCGGCTGCGCGACGAGGTCGAGGTGACCGTCGGCCGGATCAACGGCGAGTTCGGCAAGGTCGGCAGCGCCCCGGTGCACTACCTGCACCAGTCCTATCCGCAGGAGGAGATGGCCGCGCTCTACCTGGCCGCCGACGTGATGCTGGTGACCTCCCTGCGCGACGGCATGAACCTGGTGGCCAAGGAGTATGTGGCGTGCCGCCATGACGAATCCGGCGCGCTGGTGCTCAGCGAGTTCACCGGTGCTGCGGACGAGCTGGGCAGCGCCTTCCTGGTGAACCCGCACGACATCGCCGGGCTGAAGGACGCGATCGTCCGGGCCGCGCGGATGTCACCGCCGGAGGCGCGCCGCCGGATGCGCTCGATGCGGCGCCGGGTGGCCGAGCACGACGTGTCGCACTGGGCCGAGACCTTCCTCGACGCCCTGCACGGCAAGCCGGGCACCGCCGACCCGGAACTCGACCTGCCGGCCCAGCTGTAGCCGGCAGGCGCGCCGGATTCAGTTGCGCCAGCGGGCCATCTGCCCGAACAGCGCCACCAGGTCCGGGGCCGGGTGGCCCGGGTCGAGGTGCCGGTAGCAGCTGTCTACGTTGATCACCAACCGCTCGGGATTGCCCCAGTCGGCGAACCGTCCCAGGTCCAGCTCGTCGGCCGCCTGTGGCACCGTCCGGCCCCGGGCGTGCAGCTCGGTGGCGCCGGCCTCGACGTGGGCCAGGTAGGCGATCACCTCGTGCACCCCGGCGGCGTCGGTGACCGGGCCGTGGCCGGGAACGAAGGTGTCGGCGTCCAGGGCCAGCAGCCGCTCCAGGGCGGCGATCCAGCTATGGGCCGGTCCCGCCCACATGATCGGGGTTCCGCCGATGAACAGCAGGTCGCCGGCGAACACCACGCCGCTGGCCGGGTCGAACACCGCGACGTCGCCGTGCGTGTGCGCCGGCCCGAACCGCAGCAGCCGCACCGGGCGCGAGCCGACCGTGAGCTCGATGTCGGAGGCGACGTCGGCGTCGGGCAGCCGGGTGGTGATGCCGGTGAACTCGAACGTGCCGAAGGCCTGCCGCAGGTAGCCCGACAGCTGCGGGCCGAGATCGGCCGCCAGCAGCGCCGCCAGCAACTGGGGAGACTCGGCCCGCAGGTGGCTGCCGGCTTCCGGGGCCGCCCAGATCCGCACGCCGGGATCGAGCAGCTCGTTGCCGAAGCAGTGGTCGCCGTTGCCGTGGGTGTTCACCGCGTGCCGGATCGGCGAGCCGGCGGTGACCGCTGCCATCGCCGACAGCATCCGCCGGGTACGCGGCAGGTCGAACTGGGTGTCCACCAGCAGGCTGTGCCCGCCGCCGTCGATCAGGCCGGCGTTGCTCACGCCCCAGCCGCCGTCGGGTTGCAGCCAGGCCCACACCCCGTCGGCCAGCTGGTGCAGCCCCTCGGTGTAGTCCGTCACGGGCACTGTGGCGCTCCGGTGGTGGCACTGGTGGTGTGGCCGGTCGTGGGCCCGGTGGTGGCCATGCGGGCGCTCCTCTGCTCGGTCGACGTGGTCGGCGGGCAGCCCCTGGCCGTCCGCGGCGCCCGGTGTCGGGGCGGCGCGGGTTAGGCTGGTCGGGTTTGCTCGTTCCGATCTCGATCCAATCTTGATCCAATGATGACCCGTTTGGGGATGTTGTGCCTTCTCGTTCGCGCCTCGTGCTCGCTTCCGTTCTGTTGCCGGTGACGCTGCTGGCGGCCTGTTCCTCCGGCAACGGATCTTCCAGCCCCTCCGGATCGAGCTCGGCGTCCGGTACCGCGTCGGGCTCGATGTCGGGCTCGGCCTCCGGCTCGCCGTCGGCGGCCGGCGGCGTGGCCAACGGGGTCGCCGGCGCCACCGTCCAGGGCGCCTTCGGTGCCAAGCCGGTGGTGTCGTTGGCCAAGCAGCCCGCGCCCAGCCAGCTCTCCGAGCAGGTGCTGACCACCGGCACCGGTGATGTGGTGGCCAAGGGCGACACCCTGGTGGCCAACTACAGCGGCCAGACCTGGGCCGGCAAGGACGGCAAGCCGAACATCTTCGACAGTTCCTTCGACCGCGGCAGCCCGGCCGCCTTCGTGATCGGCACCGGCGCGGTGATCCCGGGCTGGGACAAGACCCTGGTCGGCAAGCGGCTCGGCAGCCGGGTGCTGCTGGCCATTCCGCCGGCCGACGGCTATGGCAGCCAGGGCCAGCCCGACGCCGGCATCACCGGCACCGACACGCTGGTCTTCGTCGTCGACCTGGTGGCCGACTACAAGCCGAACGCCTCGGCGCCCGGGGTGCCGGTGGCAAGCCTGCCCGGCGGGCTGCCCAAGCTCACCAACGTGGCGGGCAAGCCGCCGGCGGTCCTCAGCACCGCCGGGGTGAAGGCCGGTAGCAAGCCGGCCGCGACGCTGCTGGTCAGCGGCACCGGCGCCAAGATCGACGCGAAGAAGACCCTGGTGCTGCAGGTGGTGCAGACCGACCTCGCCACCGCGAAGAAGACGACGTCGACCTGGGGAAAGGCGCCGCAGACGGTGGCCGCGCAGAACGTGCTCACGGTGGCCGGCGCGCTGACCGGTCGCAACGTCGGCAGCCGGGTGCTGATCGTGGTGCCGCCGACCCCGGCCAGGCCGGCCAGCGCCAGTCAGGCCGCGCAACCGGCGACTCCCGCGCAGGTGCTGCTGGTGGACGTGGTGGGCCAGTTCTGACCTCCACGATTCCGATCCCACGACGGCCGCGCTGCCGGGGCGGGCGCGGCTGGTCGGTCCGGCCCGCCACCGCGGGTAGCTTGGAGTAGTGGGACACGTTCTGGAGGGCATCCTCACGCTGCCACCCGGCCTGGCGCTGGCGCTGGTCTTCCTGCTGCCCGCCCTGGAGGCCTCGGCCTTCGTCGGAGTGGTGCTACCCGGCGAGATCGGGGTGATCCTCGGCGGGGTGCTGGCCAACCAGCACAAGCTGGCGCTGGCCGCCGTGCTGGCCGCGGCCATCCTGGGAGCCGTCCTGGGCGACTCGATCGGCTACTGGGTGGGCAAGCGCTACGGCGAGGCGCTGCTGGACAAGATCCCGAACCGGATCCTCAAGCCGGCCCACGTGGCCAAGGCCAAGGACGCGATCGGCGACCTCGGCGGCAAGGCCGTCTTCATCGGGCGCTTCACCGCCGCGCTGCGCGCCCTGGTGCCCGGCATGGCGGGCATGAGCCGGCTGCACTACGGCCGGTTCCTGGCCTGGAACGTGCTCGGCGGCGTGCTGTGGGCCACCGCGTTCGTGGTGCTGGGCTACCTGGCCGGCAGCCAGTACCAGCGGCTGGAGCACTACGCCAACCTGATCGGGTTGGCACTGCTGGTGGCGGTCGTCGCCTTCGTGGTGATCCGGCGCCGGCGCGGCAAGCAGGCCGCCAAGTCCGAGGCCGGCAGGACGGCCTGATCCCCGCGGGGAGTTCTCGGCTGCCTGCAGGACATCCAGGCCACCCGGCGGCCGCGCTGCCCTAACCCGCCGAGCGGGCTGGCCCGGCACCGGCTGGCCCAGCAGGCCGAGGCGCTGGAGGCGGTGCTGGAACCGCGACACCCTGGCCGCTGCTCGGACGGCCCCACAATCCCCGACACGCGGGATGTGCCGGCCCGCCGTCCGGGCGAGGCTGGCCAGGACGCCTGCGCAGGCGTCCTCGCCGCGTCCGGGAGGGACCTGTTCCGATGAGTGACACTTCGACGACCGACCGCAAGGCATGGGTGGAGCAGCTCGACCGGTTGACCAAGGAGCGAGCGGGTCAGCAGGTCACGATCGAGATCCTAGACCCGACGTACGGCGACCAGCCGGGAGCGGAACGGCTGCCCTTCGCATACGCGTCCTACGATCCGAAGGACGACGTGGTCGTCGTCGCCGTGGGCGGTGGTAGCTCGGCGAAGTACCCCGTCGTGCTCCGTCACATGGTCTGGCACCCGACGGAGGTGGACGTCGACAACGACGCGGGCGCCGTCAGGATCGTAGATGCGGACGGCACGACGACGATCACGAGCTTCGTCCCCACCGGTCAGGCCTGACCTCGGACGGCGGCCCCGCCTCGGTCACAGCCGGTCGCGCAGCCAGGAAGGACCGACCGTCCTCGCACCGGCCGCCTGCACGCGGCGCGCCAGTTCCCGGTCGGTCCTTCCACGGACGGTGCTCAGCCCTCCTTGGCCAGCAGCATGCCCTTCGGGACGTTGAGGTAGACGGTGCCCCCCGCCACGCGCTCGATCTGGGTGGCAGCGGCGTAGGCGTCCCCGGCGAAGAGCCCCTTGCGATCGATCTGGATGTAGCCCACGCGGAGCAGCCGTTCGGCGAAAGGGCTGCGCACGAGCGGCATCGTATTCGGATCCTCGCCGGCAATGGTGACGGCCTCGGGGTCGCCCATCTTGACGAACTCGACCTTGCCGACCTCCTCACCGTCGCCGTCGACGACCCGCATGCCTTCGACAACCTGGTCGAGCGGCCCGATCCTGTCGATGGACCCACGGTGCTCGTCATGGCGCTGGACGTCGGTGCTGCCCTCATCGGTGAGGATTCTCTGTGCCAGCGACACTTCCTCCTCGGTGCCGTGCGCGACGAGCAGGAAGTTGCCGGTGCGGACGAACTCCTCGTACTTCGGGAGATGCTTCTTGGCCACGAAGTGCCCGAGCACGGCACCGACGGTCCCTCCGAGCAGGGCGCCTTCCGCAGCCCCCACCGCGCCCGCCGCCAACGGACCCAGGACGACCAGCGTCCCGAAGCCGGGAATGGCCAGGAAGGCCACACTGCTGAGGACGCCGAGCAGGCCACCCACCCAGGCACCCGTTGCCGTACTCGGTCCGGCGACGTCGCCGGCGGTGACGAACCCGTTGACCCGGGTCTCGCTCTCGATGCCGGTGCCGACGATGGAGATCTTCTCGACCGGGAACCCGGTCGCGGCCAGCTTCCGGACGGCGCGCTCCGCGGAGTCCATGTCAGGGAAGACGGCGATGACGGCCCGGTCGTCGGGACCGATGGGGCGCGCGTCGGTGCTGGGCGCGTCCGTGCCGATGGTGTGGGTGGCGCTACCGCGGGTCATCGCGTCGTCGCCTTGGTTCGCACGGCTCTGCGTCGGTACCGACGAGGTCGTCGTGCTCTGTGTCATGTGTTCAGCCATGTCCGTCCCTCCACTGGGTGGCCAGGTCGCCGGCCGTGCGCGCCGGTCCCGATGTCATCGAGCCTCAGCGTCTGACGGACCGGTCCCCGCCGCATCCCGCGATCCAGTGTTATTGGTGCCGCGCCGGAGCGGTTCCCACGCCGAGCCGGGCGGAGCGGGGCGGAGCCCGTCGAAACCAGCCCACGTTGGTTGAGCCGGGCCGAAGGCAACAGCACCAGTGGCAGCACCAGGCTCGGCACCATCTGGCTCCACACCGGCTCGGTGCCTTCGGGCAGGCCGCCCAGGCACACTGCGGCTGCCGGTACCAGGCAGCTCAACCGCCGGCCGACCGGCGAGAGCCGCAGCCGGGGGAGCAGTTGCCGCAGCGCCGGCACTGGCGGAATTCGACGATCACCTGCCGGGTACTCATCCGGTACTCCCAGCGGTGGCCTACCCACCAGCAGCAGTGCCCGATACCGACCGGCTGCGGACGCTCCGACGCCTGGCGGGGCCCGCCGACATCGACCATGGAGATAAGACAATTCATACGGTAACGCTCGGCGGACCGAGGTGCACGACCAGCGGACCGGACGCTCGACCGCAGCTGCGGCGGACCAGAACTGCCCGAGCGCGCCGATGGCTGACTGCGTTCGAAGTAAGGTGAGCCATCGACACGGCGGAGGGGCAGACGATGGCAACGATGATCGAGCACTGGGTCGGCGGCAAGCGGGTCGCCGATCCCGGCGGGCGCCGGGCCCCGGTGTTCAACCCTGCCACCGGGCAGCAGCGGGCCGAGGTGGCGCTGGCCTCGGCGGCCGAGGTCGACGAGGCGGTGCGGGTGGCCGGTGCCGCCTTCGAGGACTGGTCACAGTCCTCGCTGAGCCGGCGCGCCAAGATCCTTTTCGCCTTTCGGGAACTGGTCAACAGCCACGTCGAGCAGTTGGCCGAGCTGATCACCGACGAGCACGGCAAGGTGCTCGCCGATGCCCGCGGCGAGGTGCAGCGCGGGCTGGAGGTGATCGAGTTCGCCTGCGGAATCCCGCACCTGCTCAAGGGCGAGTACTCCGACCAGGTGTCGGCCGGCATCGACACCTTCTCCTTCCGCGAGCCGTTGGGCGTGGTCGCCGGCATCACGCCGTTCAACTTCCCGGTGATGGTCCCGATGTGGATGCACCCGGTGGCCATCGCCTGCGGCAACACCTTCGTGCTCAAGCCCAGCGAGCGGGACCCGTCCGCCTCGCTGCTGGTGGCCGAACTCTGGCAGCGGGCCGGGCTGCCCGACGGGGTGTTCAACGTGGTGCACGGCGATCGCGAGGCGGTGGACGCGCTGCTCGATTCACCCGACGTTGCCGCGGTGTCCTTCGTCGGCTCCACCCCGATCGCCCGCTACATCCACCAGCGGGCCAGCGCGACCGGCAAGCGGGTGCAGGCCCTCGGCGGTGCCAAGAACCATGCCGTGGTGCTGCCCGACGCCGACCTGGACTTCGCCGCCGACCACCTGGTGGCGGCGGCCTTCGGCTCGGCGGGGGAGCGCTGCATGGCGATCTCGGCGACCGTGGCGGTCGGCCCGGCGGCGGACCGTCTGGTCGAGGTGGTGTCCGACAAGGCCCGCGCGGTCAAGGTGGGACCCGGCCGAGACAGCGACAGCGAGATGGGCCCGGTGATCACCCAGGCGGCCAAGGACCGGATCGAGGCGCTGATCGGCGGTGGCGCCGATCAGGGTGCCCGGCTCAGCGTGGACGGTCGCGGCCTGCGGGTCGACGGCTCCGACGGCTTCTTCGTCGGCCCCACCGTGATCGACGGGGTGACACCGGAGATGGACGTCTACCGCGAGGAGATCTTCGGTCCGGTGCTCTCGGTGCTGCGGGTCGAGACTGTGGAGGAGGCGATCGAGCTGATCAACGCCAATCCCTACGGCAACGGCACCGCCATCTTCACCTCCAGCGGCGACGCCGCGCGCCGGTTCCAGCGTGGCGTCAGGGTCGGGATGATCGGCATCAACGTTCCGATCCCGGTCCCGATGGCCTACTACTCCTTCGGCGGCTGGAAGGACTCGCTCTTCGGTGACAAGCACGTGCACGGCGCCGAGGGCGTTTCGTTCTACACCCGCGGCAAGGTCGTCACCTCGCGCTGGCCCGAGCATCAGGCTGGCTCGGCCGCCAGCTATTCCTTCCCGACCACCAGCTAGGCCTACCCGACCACCAGCTGTGCATGGCGAAACCTGATCCGGCGACGGAGGGACATGCGGACCGAGCGGCTGCTGATGCGGCGCTGGCAACCGTCCGACCGTGCGGGCTTCGCGGCCCTGAACGCCGATCCCGAGGTGATGGCGCACTTTCCGGCGCCGCTGGACCGGGCCGCCAGCGATGCCTTCGTCGACCGGATCGAAGCCGGTTTCGAGGCCAACGGCTTCGGCCTGTGGGCCTTGCAACGCCTGGACACGGCTGAGTTCGTCGGTTTCACCGGGCTGTCCGTGCCCGGCTTTCGGGCGCACTTCACCCCGGCGGTCGAAGTCGGCTGGCGGCTGTGCCGAGCGGCCTGGGGCCAGGGGTTTGCCACCGAGGCCGCCCGGCAGGCCCTGCGGGTTGGGTTCGAGAGCTTCGGGCTGGCCGAGATCGTCAGCTTCACCGCGACCGGCAACACCGCCTCGCGGGCCGTCATGCGGCGACTGGGCATGGTTCGCGACCCGGCCGATGACTTCGACCATCCGGCGCTGCCGGCCGGCCACCGGCTGCGCCGCCACGTGCTCTACCGGATCAGCCGCGCCGCCGAGAGTGTTCCGGCCTCGGACCGTTCGGCCACAATGAGGCCATGACATCGCAGTCCGTGCACCTGGGCATCGGAATCGACCGGCCGGCGGCGGAGGTCTATGACTACGTCTCGCAGCCGGCGAACCTGGCACAGTGGGCCGCCGGCCTGGCCGGCTCGATCGAGCTCGTCGAGGGACGCTGGGTCGCCGAGTCGCCACTCGGGCAGGTGGTGGTCGAGATGACCGAGCCGAATCGCTACGGGGTTGCCGACCACCGGGTCATCCTGGCCAGCGGGGAGACTTTCTTCAATCCGATGCGGGTGATCGCCGATGGCGAGGGTTGCGAGCTGGTCTTCACCTTGCGCCGTCAGCCCGGTGTCAGCGACGCCGAATTCGACCGCGACGCCGCCGCCGTGACCGCCGACCTGGCCAGAGTGAAGCAGTTGCTCGAAGGCCACTGATCCCGGCCGCTCGGCGGTCGGGATCAGTGGCGTCCGACGGGCAGTTCACCAGCGGGGGCTACTCCTCGGCGAGGTCCTCGCCGGTGGCCTTGGCAGCCTCGACATCGGTGGTGGTGCCGTCGGCCTCCCGCTCGAAGACGTCGGAGTACTTGAGGTCGCTGGCTGTCTGACCGGCCACCTGCCGGACCATCTCCTCGTCGCTGAGACCCTCGCCGGCCGGATGCGTGTTCGACTCGTCCCTCATCTGTTGTTTCCCCTCTCGGTGTCCTGCCTTCGAGGCTAACGAACGGCTCCGAAGCGGCCCGGGCGGGCTTACACTGCGGGCTATGGCTCTCGGTGCGGAGAAATACGTCTCGGCCACGACCTACCGCCGGTCCGGCGACCCGGTGGCGACCGCGACCTGGATCGTGCCGCTGGAAGGCGGCCGGTACGGGTTCTGGACCTCGTCGAGGTCGGGCAAGTACAAGCGGCTGCGCAACAATCCGGCGATCACGGTGCAGCCATCGGATGCCCGCGGCAGGGTGCGCAGCGGCTCGTCGCCGGTGGCCGGTACGGCGGAACTGGTTAGCTCCGGCGCCGATTTCGACGCCATCCAGCGCCAGGTCCGGGCCAAGTACGGCGTGCAGGTGCCGATCTCGAAGTTCTTCAACACCCTGGGCCATCTCGGCAAGGGAAAGTTCCCCTACGGCGACGTCGGAGTGGTCATCACCCCGACCGGCTCGCCGCCGAGCTGAGCGAGCGACTCACGGGTCCTGGGCGGTGGCCTCATGCGGCGCGCCGACCAGCTTGGACTCCGGCGATCCACGCTGGCGCAGGTAGATGGCGAAGGCGGCCATGGACGCGACCGCCAGGAATTCCGACTGCCAGTTCTGGAAGGTGCGGTTCCAGAAGTCGGCCGAGCTCGCGTAGCCGAACCAGGTCAGGGTGTCCTGGTCACGATCGAGCAGCTGGTTGTTGAAGGCCGCCCGGCCCGCGACGGACTGCGCCAGCAGCGACATTGCGAAGAAGAACGTCATGATCAGGCCCAGGGACCGTCCGTAGAGCGCGGTGCGCCAGCCGCCGACGCGCGCCCACGCCGGTGAGTCCGGCTCGGCGTAACGGCCCACCTTCTGTTCCTGGTCAGTGCCGGTGCCCGCCTCGTCAGGTTTCTTGGACTCGCTGGAGCCGCGCTGGATCAGCCAGGTGGTGGCCACGATGTAGAGCGCGAACTGCAGGTATTCCGACTGCCAGTTCTCGGCGATGTCGACGGCGAACTCCGATGACACCAGGTACTGGGCGACGCTCGAGGTCGCGCCGCCGGTGGCCCGCTGCTCGCCGTTGAGCTCGGCCACGCCGGAGAACGCCTGGCCGATGACCGCGCCCAGCAGCAG
>JAVEEO010000402.1 GCA_030840415.1 Pseudonocardiales bacterium
CCCCGGCGCTGATCCACACCGGTTGGTCGGCTCAGACCGGCCGGACCGCGCAGAGAACCACCCCGGCGCGCACCTGGCCCTCCGCCGGAATGCGCAGCTCGGCCACCAGTTGCAGGCCGGCCGCCGACAGCAGCGCGGCGAGCTGCTCGGGCTGCCAGAGATGGGTGGTCCAGCGGACCGGCACGCCCCCGTAGGCCTCGGTGCGCGCGACCTCGCCGTCGCCGACGTGCGTGCCGAGCAGCAACCGGCCGCCGGGCACCAGCGCGCGGGCGAAGCCGGCCAGCACTTCGGGCAGCACGTCCCGGGGCAGGTTGAACAGCGACCACCAGCCCAGCACGCCGCCCAGCGAGGCGTCCGCCAGGGCGAGGTCAGTGGCTGATCCGACCGAGAAATCCAGTCCGGGATGGCGGCGGCGGGCATGTTCGATCATCCGCGGTGACAGGTCGAGGCCGCGGACGTCGAGGCCGAGGGTGGTCAGGTGCGCCGTGGTGGTGCCCGGGCCGCACCCGACGTCGAGCACCGGGCCGAGGCCGCGGACCTCCTCGGCGAAGGCGGCCAGCGCCGCCCGCAGCCATGCTTCCGCGGCCAGGTCGCCCATTCCCATCGCCACGTAGTTGTCGGCCACCCGGTCGTAGGAGGCGCGGACGTCGTCGAGATCAGGTGGTGGGGTGGGCATGATCGGACAAGGTAGCGGGGCGCTACGGTCGATGTCAGGTGCCGAGCCGCGCACCAGCGGATTCGCCGCGCGCCGACAGGAGCACTCGTGACCGATTCGTCCTTACCGCTTCGCAAGCTGGGAAACTCCGGGCTGGCCGTGTCGGTGCTCGGCCTGGGCACCAACAACTTCGGGATGAAACTCGATCTCGAGCAGAGCCGGGCGGTGGTGCACGCCGCCCTCGACCATGGCATCACCCTGTTCGACACGGCCGATTCCTACGGTGAGTCCGAGCAGCGCCTCGGCGAGATCCTGCAGGGCAACCGGGACGACGTCCTGATCGCGACCAAGTTCGGCAGCGACGTGCGGCGACTCGGCCAGGACAACGGCCAGGACTGGGGGGCCCGTGGCTCGCGCCGCTACCTCCACCGGGCGGTCGAGAACTCGCTGCGCCGGCTGCGCACCGACTGGATCGACCTGTATCAGATGCACCGTCCGGACCCGGCGACCCCGATCGAGGAAACCCTGTCGGCGCTGGACGATCTGGTGCACCAGGGCAAGGTTCGCTACCTCGGCCACTCGAACTTCAGCGGCTGGCAGGTCGCCGACGCGGAGTGGACCGCCCGCAGCCGTTGTGGTGAACGCTTCATCAGCGCGCAGAACGAGTACAGCCTCTTGCGGCGTGGGATCGAGGCGGACCTGGTGCCGGCCCTGCAGCGCTACGGGATCGGCCTGCTGCCGTTCTTCCCGCTCGCCAACGGCCTGCTCACCGGCAAGTACCGCCGCGGTGAGAAGCCCCCGCACGGCAGCCGGATCCAGGCCTGGAACCGCGAATCGATGCTCACCGACGAGAGTTTCGACGTGCTGGAGGCGCTCGAGGCCTTCGCCGCGCAGCGGGGCATCGGCCTGCTCGACGTGGCCATCGGTGGCCTGGCGGCGCAACCGGCGGTCAGCTCGGTGATCGCCGGGGCCACCTCGCCGGAGCAGGTGGCGGCCAATGCCAAGGCGGCCCAGTGGCAGCCGAGTGCCGAGGACCTCGCCGAGATCGACCGGATCACCTCGCCGGGGTAGCGGCCAAGGGAGCTGCCGGGACGCCGGGTGCTCAGCGGGGTGCCCGGTGGCTGGCCAGCACCGCCTCCAGGTCGCTGAGCTCGGCGCGCAGTTGCTCGGCCCGCTGCTGCGCCAGTCGCCGGGCGGTCTCGTTGATCTCGGCCACCGCCTCGGCCACCGCCGGCTGGTCCAGCAGGTCGGCGATCGCAGTCACCAGGCCGGGCGTCACCGGGACGTTCTTGACGATCGTCCGGGCGCCCCGGCTTGCGCTGACCGACCAGGCCGCGCCGGAGGAGCTGATCGTCACGCTCACCGTGGGGGCGGCCGGGGCCTTGCGCCGTCGCCCAGCCGGGGTGGGGCTGGTGCCCGGCGTCGGCAGCGGCGCGGCCGAGGCAGTGGGCGCGGCTGAGGCAGTGGGCGCGGCCGAGGCAGTGGGCGCGGTCGAGCGGGTCGGCGCGGTCGAACCTGCTGCCGGCGAGCCGGCGGCGGTGCTCGGCGCGGCGCCCGGTGTCGCGACGGTCGCCGCACCCGCTGTTGCGGCTGCCGCCGCGTCGGGCCTGGCTGCCGCTGATCGCGGCTGAGCGGGACGGGCGCGCCCACCACCCGCTCCGGCCCGCGCCGAGCCGGTGCCGGCAGCGCTGCTGGCCTTTGCCCGGCCGCCGAGGCTCAGCTCGGTCGGGGCGAAGGCCAGCTCGTCGGTGACGCCGTTGACCTTGACCCGCACCGTCAGGAAATCCGCCCCGTCCACGGTGGGGTCGCCGATCCGGACCACCGTGCCGGACGCACCCGCCTCGAACTGCGGGCCGGACAGCGCCACCCGGGGCCGGCGGCCCTCGTCGAGCTGGGTGCGCAGCCGTGCCACGTCCTCGTCGGTCAAGCCGGTGGGCTTCCTGCGCCGTGGTGGCATGGGGTCTTCCTCCTGTTACGCGCGGTCGAGACCCGAAGTCTGCCAGCTGGGCGATGTTCACCCGGCGGGCATCAGCTCTGCCGTCAGTGGCCTTCGGCCGCGGGCAGCGCCGGCAGGCTGTACAGGTCGAGGCGGCGCACCAGTTGATCGACCAGCTCCGGGTCCACGCCGCGCTCGGACCGGGCGGCGAGCAGTTCCTCGCGCGCGGCACTGAGCATCTGCTGCAGCCCGAGCAGGAAGTTGCCGCGGTCGATGGCCCGGGCGGCGACCAGTCCGCGCTGGGAGTCGCCGTTGAGCTGGGCGGTTAGCCGGGCCAGCAGGTCGGTCGGAAAGGCGTTGAGCCGGTCCCACACCTCGACGCTGAAGTCCACGTCGTCCTGCAGCCGGTTCAACGCCTCGGCCGACGCGTGCGCGGCCCGCTCGATCAGCGACGCCTCGGCCTCGTCGCTGTCCCGGGCACCGGCCTTGACGCCCAGCACCCGGACCACGGTGGGCAGCGTCAGGCCCTGCAACACCAGGGTCACCAGCACCACCGAGAAGGCGATGAACAGGATGCGGTCCCGGGCCGGGAACGGGCCGCCGTCGTCGGTGACGGTCGGGATGGCCAGCGCCAGCGCGACGGTGGCCACCCCTCGCATGCCGGCCCACCAGACCACCACCGTCTCCCGCCAACCGATCGGGACGTCGGTGCCGCGCTGGCGTTGCAGGCGGCGGCTGGCGCTGCGACCGCTGAGCGCGTCGTCGAGGGCGCCGGACTGCAACCGGCGGTAGAAGCGCCTGGCCAGCAGCACCGACGGCAGCAGGTAGAGCAGCCGCACCGCCACCACCACGCCGACCAGGGCCGCCGTCTCGCCGACCAGGGACGTCCAGCGGGCCCCGATGGCCTCGAACGCGGTCTGGAACTCCAGGCCGACCAGGCCGAAGGCGATCCCGGTCACCAGCGTCTCGGTCATCGACCAGAACACGTCGGTGGTCAGCCGGCCCTGCGCGTCGGCGGCGTCCACCGGCCGCGACACCGAGTACAGCGTGTACACCAGTACCGCCAGCACGCCGGAACCGTGCAGCTCCTCGGTCAGGACGTAGGTGGCGGTCGGTGCCAGCACCGACAGCAGCACCTGGGGCCGGGGGTCGGTCGAGCCCAGGACCGTGATCAGCCGGGTGAAACCCCAGCCGGAGGCGAAGCCGACCGCCAGGGCCAGCACCGCGGCCAGCACCAGCTTGATCGCGGCCTGGCCGGGGGTGATCGAGCCGCCGACCACCGCGGCGATCGCCACCTGGTAGAGGACCAGGGCGGCCACGTCGTTGAACAGGCCCTCGCCCTCGAGCATCGACACCAGCCGGCGGGGCAGGTGCAGCTTGCCGGCGATCGCGGTGGCAGCGACCGGGTCCGGCGGTGACACCAGGGCACCGAGGGCCACCGCACCGGCCAGCGAGATGCCGGGCACCACCGCGGAGGCGACGTAGGCGACCGCGGCGGTGGTCACCATCACCAGCGCCACCGCCAGCAGCAGGATCGGTCTGGCATTGGCGGCCCAGAACCGCCAGGACGTCTTGCGGGCGGCGGCGTAGAGCAGCGGCGGCAGCACCAGCGGCAGGATCAGGTCGGGTTCGACGTAGACCTGCGGCACCTGCGGAATGGCGGCCAGCACGATCCCGAACAGGGTGACCAGCACCGGCCAGGGCAGGTTGATCCTGGACGCGACGGGAATCAGCACCGCGGTCGCGAACAGGACGGCGGCCACCAGGGCGAGCTGTTCCACTGGCCTCACCTCCGTCCGGGGTGACCAAACTACCGGTCGCGGGGCGCTGCCCCTGCCGCCGAACAGTCCTGCGGGGTGGTCATCCCGGGTCCACCGGTCGTCGAACGCCGCGATCAGGCCGGGTTCTGCTCGCTCGGGTGCAGCACCGGTCGCAGGCGGTCCAGCACGGCGACGTCCTCGATGGTGGACGGCACCGCCGGGTCGCCGCCGTCGGCGAGCTGGCGCATGGTGGCGCGCAGGATCTTTCCGGACCGGGTCTTGGGCAGGCCGGCCACCACGTCCACCCGGGACAGCGACGCGATCGGGCCGACCTGCTCGCGGACCCGGGCGGCCAGCTCGGTGGCCAGCTGCTCGGCAGAGCCGGTCCAGCCAGCCCTGGTCACCACCAGGGCGCGCGGCACCTGTCCCTTGAGCGGATCCTCGACGCCGATCACCGCGCACTCGGCGACCGCCGGATGCCCGGCCAGCGCCGCCTCGAGCTGCCCGGAGGAGAGCCGGTGGCCGGCCACGTTCATCACGTCGTCGGTGCGCCCGAGCACGAACAGGTACCCGTCGTCGTCCAGGTAGCCACCGTCACCGGTCAGGTAATAGCCGGGGAAGGCCGACAGGTAGGACTCGACGTAGCGCCGGTCGTCGCCCCAGACGCCCTGGCTGGTGCCGGGCGGCAGCGGCAGCTTCAGGCAGATGGCGCCTTCCTGGCCGGCTGGCAGTGGCCGCCCGTCCGGCCCCAGGATCCGCACGTCGTAACCGGGCACCGGCACCGTCGGCGAGCCGGGTTTTATCGGCATCGGCTCCAGGCCACGCAGGTTGGCAGCGATCGGCCAGCCGGTCTCGGTCTGCCACCAGTGGTCGACCACCGGGATGCCCAGGTGCGTGCTGGCCCACTCGTAGGTCGCCGGGTCCAGCCGCTCACCGGCCAGGAACAGCGTCCGCAGCGAGCTGAGGTCATAGCCGGCGATCAGCTCGCCGTCCGGGTCGTCGCGCTTGACGGCCCGCAGCGCGGTGGGTGAGGTGAACAGCACCTTGACCTGGTGGTCGGCGACCAGCCGCCAGAACGCCCCGGCGTCCGGGGTGCCGACCGGCTTGCCCTCGTAGAGCACGGTGGTCGCGCCGGTGAGCAGCGGCGCGTAGACGATGTAGGAGTGCCCGACCACCCAGCCGACGTCGCTGGCGGTCAGCATCACCTCACCGGGGCCGACGTCGTAGATGTTGGCCATCGACCAGCGCAGTGCCACCGCATGGCCGCCGTTGTCGCGGACGATGCCCTTGGGCCGGCCGGTCGTGCCGGAGGTGTAGAGGATGTAGAGCGGGTCGGTGGCTTTCAGCTCGACGCACTCGGCCGGGGCGATCAGGCCGGCCCGCATCAGGTCCTGCCAGTCCAGGTCGCGGTCGGTCATGCTCGCCTGCAGCTGCGGCCGTTGCAGGATGACGCAGCTCTCGGGCTGGTGCTCGGCCAGCTCCAGGGCGCGGTCCAGCAGCGGCTTGTAGGCCACCACCAGCCGGGTCGGTTCGATCCCGCAGGACGCCGAGACGATCACCTTCGGCCGGGCGTCGTCGATCCGGGCGGCCAGCTCGTTGGCGGCGAAGCCCCCGAACACCACCGAGTGCACCGCGCCGATCCGTGCGCAGCCGAGCATCGCGATCACCGCTTCGGGCACCATCGGCAGGTAGATCAGCACCCGGTCGCCGGTGTCGACGCCGAGCGCGCGGAGCACCCCGGCGAACTTGGCGGTGAGCTCGGTGAGTTCGGTGTAGCTGTACTCGCGCCTGGTGCCGGTGACCGGCGAGTCATAGATCAGGGCGGTCTGCTCACCGCGGCCGGCCACCACGTGCCGGTCCAGGGCGTTGAAGCAGGTGTTGAGGGTGCCGTCGGGAAACCACCGGGCGAACGGGGCGGCGTTGCCGGTGCTGCCGCCATCGGCGTCGGCCGGGTCGTCCAGCACCAGCGCCGGTTTGTGGATCCAGGTGATCGCGGCGGCGGCCTCCCCCCAGAACCGTTCCGGGTCGGTGCGGCTCAGTTGGTGGTCCTGCGCATAGCTCCTGGACGGATAGCTCATGTAGCGGATAGTGCCCCAACCACTGCGTATTCGCCACGACGGCGGACGGTGAAGAAGGCCAGCGCGGCCGCGATGCACAGGACGCCGGCGGTCAGCCAGGCGAGCCGGTAGTCCCCGGTGTGCTCGCGGACCGCGCCGGCGAAGGAGGCGGCCAGCCCGGCCCCGACCATGTGCGCGGCGAACACCCAGCCGAACACCGTGCCGGACTGCTGCGGGCCGAAGTGCTCGCGGCACAGTGCCACGGTGGGTGGCACGGTGGCGACCCAGTCCAGGCCGTAGAACACGATGAACAGGAACAGCGGTGGCTCGCCGCCGGCGCCGAGCACCGACGGCACGATCAGCAGCGACAGACCGCGCAGGCCGTAGTAGGCCAGCAGCAGGTTGCGCGGGTCGACCCGGTCGGTGAGCCAGCCCGAGCCGATGGTGCCGATGATGTCGAAGATGCCGATCAGGGCGAGCAGGTTGGCCGCGGTGGTGGCCGGCATGCCGTGGTCGTGCGCGGCCGGGATGAAATGCGAGCCGATCAGGCCGTTGGTGGACCAGCCGCAGATGAAGAAGGTCCCCATCAGCACCCAGAATGTCCAGCTGCGCG
Source organism: Pseudonocardiales bacterium (assembly GCA_030840415.1). Taxonomy (GTDB): domain Bacteria; phylum Actinomycetota; class Actinomycetes; order Mycobacteriales; family Jatrophihabitantaceae; genus Jatrophihabitans_A. The sequence goes on from JAVEEO010000402.1 coordinate 7,022, forward strand.
ACGAGCCGGTGAGCGCGGCAATGGCGGCCCGGGCCGGGTTCTGCCTGGACGGCGGGGGTGGCTGCCAGTCCGGACCGGCGCCGTAGGGGGCCTTGCCGATGCTGGCCGGGGAGTCGGCGAGCAGCCACATCACGAACGGGACGAGCAGCAGCGCGAACGCCGCGACCACGAACACCGCGGTGCGCCAGCCGTGGTAGTTGATCAGGTTGGCCAGCACCGGCAGGAACACCAGTTGGCCGGTGGACGAGGCCGCGGAGAAGATGCCGGTGACCAGGCCGCGGTTGGTGACGAACCACCGGTCGGCGATGATCGCGCCGAACACCAGCGCCATCGAGCCGGTGCCGATGCCGATCGCGAAGCCCCAGGCCATCACCAGCTGCCAGGACTGCGACATCACCGTGGTGGCCAGGCAGCCGGCGGCGACCAGGGTGAGTGACAGGGCGACCATCCGCCGGATGCCGAAGCGCAGCATCAGGGCTGCGGCGAACGGGGCGGTCAGGCCGTAGACCACCAGGTTCACGGTGATCGCGAACGAGGTGACCGACCGGGTCCAGCCGAACTGGTTCTCGATCGGCTCGATCAGCGCGCCGGTGCTGGACCGGAAGGCCGCGGTGGCGATCAGCGCGAGGAAGGTGATGGCCGCCACCGCCCAGGCCCGGTGCAGCTTGTGGGTGCGGCCGGCGGGGTCAGGCAAACCGGTGGTGCGTGTGGACGCCGAGTCGGGGGAGTCGGCCGGGTTTGGCTGCAGCTGCTCGGCTGACTGTTCAGCGGTGGTCACGGCGACCATTCTGCCGGGTGGGGGAGACCTCGGTCAGTCTGATTACGGTCGGATGCGCACCAGATCCTGCCTACCCGCGGCTGCGGCGCCGGCCGGCTCGGGCAGCCCGTCGAATTCTGGCCAGGCAACCCACCGGCTAGGGAAACCGTCAGCTGGGCAACCGCGACCAGGGCAACCGCCAACCCCACTGCCAGGGCCACAAGAACTTCCTGCCTCGGTGGGCCAGCTCGTCATACGGCAGTGCCGCTATCCGGTCGTAGGCCTCGGAGAGGGTTGCCTCGTACGAGGCACGGTCGAAGGTGAAGCCCGGACCAGCGGCAGCGATAGGTTCGTACCGGGGCTGAAAGCCGTCCTCCCAACGAAACTCGGTCCACGAGACCCGGTCACTGGCGACGGTCAACAATGCGGTTATCGCGCCGCACTCCAGGTCACCGCAGCCACCGCAGACGAGCAGGGCGATTCGGTGCTCGGTCAGACCGGATGCCGGTCGGCGTCCGCGCAGTTCGTCGAGCGCGTCAGGCACCGTGGGCAGCCAAGCCCGGTTCAGCGCCGTCACCAGGTCGACCGATGGTTTCAGCCGCTGGATGAGCGATTCCCCGTCGATGACGAAGTCGAGAAAATACGATTGCGGGTAGCGCGTCACGTTGCCGTCGATGAGGGTTCGTTGCAGCACCGATTGCCGGAGAGCAAGGCTCGAGGTCTGTCGGGGCATCCCGCGAGTGTAGGACTGGGCGGACTGCTCCGTGCCGCACAGAATGCTCGGACGGGATTATCCAGTGGGATCGCCCGTAGATCATTCGGCAGTCCCAGCCGTCCGGTCGAATTCGTGGTGGTGGTGGCCGCACAGCAGCACCAGGTTGTCGAGATCGGTCGTGCCGCCGTCGGCCCAGCTCCAGGCGGAAGCTGGGATCGATCAGCTACTAGGGACGCGCGGATTCGGAACCGCCCGAACAGCTAGTTCGTCTATTCCGGCGAAGTCGCGGGGGTTGCAGGTGTACAGCGGCAGGTTGTGGGCGATGGCCGACGCCGCTATCAGGGCGTCGTAGGCGCGAGCGGCTGGCTTGCGTCCAGCTTGACGTAGCGACGCGGCGACGCGGCCGAACGCTCGGGCGGACGCGGCGTCGAAGGCAAGGGCTTCGAAGTCCGCTTCGGCTTGCTGGAGGTGCGCCTGGCGGGCTGCCCGTTCATGAGCGGTACCGGCAACGTGCGGGCCGACCGACAGCTCGGCCAAGGTCACGGCGCTGATCACGCATTCGTCGGGGAGCACGGTGGGATCGTCCATCTCGCCGAGCAGGATCACGGTGGAGGTGTCGAGCAGTCCCCGATCCGCACGGACGTTCATACGGTCGGGTCGAGCACGGTGTCGATATCACGTCGCAGCCGGTCCGGGTCGATCTTCGGCAGATGCCGGCGGCGTTCGATCAGGTCGGCCGCTGCCGGGGCAGGTCGGCGTCGCGGGCGCAACTCGGCAACCTCGGCCCCGTCACGAGTGACGATCAATTCCTCGCCCCGGGCTACCCGGTCCAGGACCGCTCCGCCGTCGTTGCGGAGCTCGCGAACGGTCACGGTGTTCATGAGCCGAGTGTATCACCGGTGATACACGAGACGGTAGCATGGCTGCTCGCGATCAAAGGAGGCGAGCATTGGCAGGACGAACTCCGGCGTCAGCGGTTTCCGGTGTGGCGGCGAGGAAGCCGCGGATTCGGTACAGATGGCCGTCGCTGCTCGGCGATCACATCAGCAGAGGACGTAGCTGGCGACGCTGCCCCACGCGCAGGAGTCCTTCAGGGTGCCGACACTGTTCTTGAGGTAGGCGGTGTCGCCGGTGTTGGTCCAGATGTAGGCCCGCGATCCCCAGTACAGATTGGTGCTGGTGTTCGTGCCCGAACCGGTGTGCAGGGTGACCGACGCCCGCGGCCGCAGCACGAAGGTGCGGAACCGGTAGACGTGCGCGGACCGGTCGGAGATCGTGTACCCGGTCAGGGTGTAGGAGGTGGTGTAGCTGGAGTTGCTGATCACCACGTACTCGGCGTTGAGGCTGGAGTTCGAGCCGGTGTCGCTGCCCGGCGAGTTCACGTAGGCCTTGCTGAAATGCAGCGTCGGATTGGCGGCCTCGGCCGGCGCGGCGGCGAACAGCGCGCCGACCACGGTCAGGACCGTGACAACCGCAATGGAACGCATACCCATGACTGAAATCCCCCCGGAATTTGCTGAATGCAGCTTAACGCTGAATATACGCGGTGGAAGCAACTCGCGCGGCCGCTTCGGTGAATGTCTCAGACGTGAGTAAAGGTCTTGGACGAAACACCGCGGATGCACCAGGGTGCAGGAATGCGATCACGAAGCAACGGAATGTGGTGGGGGACCGCCATCGAGGCGCCGGACCCCGGCGCGCTGGCCAGGTTCTACTCCCAGTTGCTGGACTGGCCGAGCGGACACGAGGAGCCTGGCACCGCCATTCTCGCCGCTCCCGAGGGCTCGATCTACCTGGTGTTCCAGCAGGCCACCGGCTACCAGCCGCCGGTCTGGCCGCCGGCCGACGGACAGCAGCGGCCGATGATGCATTTCGACTTCCAGGTCGGCGACCTCGACTCCGCCGTCGCCGAGGCGGTCGCCCTCGGAGGCTCGCTGGCCGAAGAACAGCCGCAGGCGAACGTCCGGGTGCTGTTCGACCCCGCCGGGCATCCGTTCTGCCTTTGCCGCGAGGACGGCTGACCGAACGCCGCCGAGCGCAATTCAGGACTGCCTGGGCTCGATCGCGGCGAAGGCCGGCGGGTACACCAACCGGCCGCGCACCCGAGCGTCATAGCACGGCAGCCTGAACACCATGCCGGCCTCCGCGGGCGCCCAGTCCGGCAGCGCGATGGAGATGCCGAGCTCCCGGCAGTCGCGGAACCCGAACCGCGGGTAGTACCGCGGGCTGCCCTCCAGCACCACCAGCGGCTCGGGCCGCCCGGCCGCCGCCCGCAGCCCGGCACGCACCAGGGCCGAACCGATGCCACGGCCCTGCAGGTTCGGAGCGACCGCTAGTGGCGACAGCGTCAGCACCTCGTGCCGGTCGCCGGCATCGTCGACGACCTCGGCCTGGCTGAGCATCACGAAGCCGGCCAGCTGCCGATGGATCCGCGCCACGAGCGCCAGTTCGGGCACGTACCGCGGCGATGCCCTGATCAGCTCGACCAGCTCGGCAACACCGTCCTGGTGGGCGAAGGCGGCCCGCACCACTGTCCGGACCGCCGCAGAATCGGCCGGCTGTTCCCGCTCGATGGCCAGTCGCACCGGACCAGTATTGACGGCCCCCGGCACCTGCGCGAGGGATTATCAGCGGCCCCGACGGGTTCGGCCCGACCGGCTCGCCCGTTGCGGGAAATCTCAGCAAGCGCCACTGGGTTCCGGCCACCGCAGCGCCACCACGGCCGCCACCACGACGACGAACACTCCGGCCGCGCAGGCAAAAACCGGAAAGCCGCCGTTCGCTCCGGCGACACCGCCACCGACCGTGACCAACAGCATCAGCAGGATGCCGATCGCGCTCACCCGGCCCTCCACCACACTCGCGTACTCGCCGGGCACCGCCTCGACCAGCCGGGCCTGCGCCACGGCGAAGCAGACCTCGAAGCACACCACCGATGCCAGGAAGCTCAACTCCCAAGCCGGCCGTACCAGCACCGCCACCGCCAGCAGCCCGCTCGACAGCAGGGCACCCAGGACCGCCGGCGGGTTGGAGCTGCGGAACAGCCGCCTGAGCGGCAAAGCCATCAGCGCGCCGACGAACACCCCGGCGCTGGCGATCACCTGGGCCAGGATGATGAACCGCGGCTGGTGCCACACCACGCCCGGGATCGCCGCCTTGGACGCGAACATCAACGCCTGCAGCAAGCCGGTGGCCAGTACCAGGTACACCGCCGCCGCCTGCGCCGAACTGCCACGGATCAGCCCGATCACGTGCGGCCAGTCCACCAAGACCTTCGTGGCGCCCCCACTGGCCGCCGGGCGCCGGGCGCCGGGCGATCGCGCGACCAGCCGGTACAGCATCGCCGACACCACGAACGTGGCCAGGTCGAGCAGGCCGAGTTCGAGCACCGTGACCCGGCCGTAGAGCGCGATGCCCGCCACGCCGCCGAGGGCCGAGCCGAGGAAATATGACGTGTTGAAAAGGTAGATCGCCGATCGGCGCAGCCCCTCCTCCAGCGGGAACGTCGCGACGATGGTGATCCGGGACATCTTGGTGAGGGAGTCCGGCAGCCCGCGGACCGCCAGCAGGCCGAGCGCCAGGAATGCCACCCCGTGCGACGCGGACACCGCCGCCAGCACGCTCATCATCCCGGCCGACAGTTCCACCAGCGGCAACCGCCGGACGGCGGGCCAGCCGGCCGACAGCCGCGCCAGCCATCGTGAGGCGAACGTCGGGAGCAGCCATGGCATCGCGAACACCAGCGCGCTGGCCAGGAAATCGCCTTGCTTCACGACGAAGAACGCCGACAACGAGGCGAGCAGCAACGTGCTGCCCACCGAGCTGACCAGCATCGCCAGCCAGGACAGCACGAACCAGCGGTAGCCGAGGAGTCCCGCCCGCCGGGCAACGGCCGGAGCCGCGACCGCCTGGCTCACGGCGAGACCAGCGGCATCCCGAGTACCTGCTCCGCACCCCTGGTGAACTCCAGGTACGCCGCGAACGCCGCAGCCGAGGACTCGGCATAGTTGCAGTACCCGCCCACCGCCGTCACGTTGCTGACCATGCCGCGGATCGGTTCGCCGTTGCGAATGCTGTGCCTCTGGTGCAGGAAGTCGAACCGCCCGGCCAGCCGGGCCAGACCTTGCTCGGCATCGGCCGGCGCGCTGCCCGCGCGCCGGGCCCCCAGCACGAACGCCACCGACCCGCCGGTCGCGACGTCCGGCAGCCGCACCGAGGCGGGGGAGAGTAAGGCGTCGATGAGCAGCTCGTACGGGTCAGTACCCGTCACCCGCAGGAATGACAGCGGCGCCGAACCACCCATCATCCGCGCGTTCACCTCGACCAGGATCGGCCCGCGCGCGGTGTGGATGTACTCGACATGGAACACGCCCACGCTCAGGCGCAACGCCCCGAACAGCTCGGTGACGAACAGCCGTACCGCCGCGTGCTGGTCGGCGTCCAGCTCGGCCGGGAATACCGCGGCCGCCTCCAGCAGCGGGTTCAGCGCGTCCCGCCGCCGGTGCGTCACACCCAGGAGATGCGCGGTGCCGTCCAGGCACAGCACCTCGGCCGAGTACAGCTCGCCGTTCAGGTATTCCTCGATCAGCCACGGTCCGGCCGGGCCGTCGGAGCCGCCGGCATAGCCGAGGGCGTCGGACGGCCCGGCGAGGATCGCGACCCCCTCCTTGCCGGACGACCGGGCCGGTTTCACCACGCATGGAAAGCCGATTCCCGCCGCGACCTGCGGTACGGCTGACCGCGTCCGGGCCACCGCGGTGCGCGCGTTCGGCAGGCCGGCCTCGTCCAGCCGGGCCCGGCACAGGTGCTTGAAGCAGGCGGTGTGCATCGCCGTCCGGTCATTGGCCGGCAGGCCGAGTCGCAGGGCGGCCTCATTCGCGTACTCCGCCGCCTCGTCCGCCGTGGTCAGCACGGCATCGAAGGGTGTCCGCGCGTGCAGATCGGCGGCCAGTTGGTACAGGTCGTCGTCGAGTCCGGGCGCCTCGACCACCTCGTCCGGGCCGTCCGGCAGTCGGCGAAGCTCCTCGACGGACCAGCCGCCGCCCAGCATGAACGGATCCGACCCGGGAAGAAGGGGGACAACCAGGGTCGACCGGTGACCCAGCCTGCGCGCGGTGGCGAAGGCGCGGATGCCGGCGGAGTTGCTGCCGAGAAAGAGCAGGTTCGGCACTGTCAGCAGTCCTCGCCGAACCTCTCCACGATGCGGTGGTAGGCATCGAGGCCGGGCTTGACCTGCTCGCCGGGCAGCTCGGTGAGCGGGCGGCGCATATAGCCGGCCGGCAGGCCGATCTCGTTCATCAGCGCCTTGACCGCGATCGGCAGCCGGCCGCTGTAGCAGAACCGGGCCAGCGGCCACACCAGCGCCAGCAGCTCGCGGTACTCCATCGGATCGAAGTGCTCGTCCCACGGCCGGGACAGCAGCGCGGTGGCCCGCGGCGCGATGTTGCCGATGACGTTGACGACGCCCCGGGCGCCCATCGCCAGGCTCGGCGTGATGATGTCCTGGTCGGCGCAGTCGTCGCCCATGAAGTTGATCTGGCCGCGGATGTGCGGCAGCAGTTCGGGGATCCGCCCGGTCAGCGACGAACCCTCCTTGTGCATGATCACGTTGTCGTGGTGGGCGATCCGGATCAGCGACTCGGTGTCGAAGTCGGTGAGCAGTCGGGACGGGTTGTTGAAGAGCACGATCGGCACCGCGCTCGCGTCGGCCACCCGCAGCACGAACTCGGTGGCCTGGCTGGTGCTCGGCCCCATGTTGTGCGGCACGGTCAGCAGCACCGCCTCCGCGCCGTGCTCTGCTGCGAAGTGCACCCGCTGCAGGACGTCGCGCTCGCTACCGCCGCTGCAGCCGATCAGGTAGGGAACCGGGCCCTTGTTGTCGAGCACGTGCTTGACCAGCTGGAAGTACTCGCTCTCGGTCAGCGTGGTTGCCTCACCGGTCAAACCGGCGAGATAGATGCCCGAGGTGCCCCGGGTGAGCTGGCGCTCGATGAGGGCGTCGAGGGCGCCGAAGTCGATGTCGCCGTTCTGCTGGAAAGGGGTCACCCCCGACACCAGCGAGCCGGTGAAGTTTGCGAAGCCGCCCTGACCGGTCATTCGTCGCGTCTCCTTGCCTCGAGTCGTACGCCTGGAGGTGCTGCTCCACAAACTTGAGCAGTGACCCGGCTGGCCGCGACCGTCAAGGTAACCGGTGGAACTGCGGCCAAACCGGACCAATAACCTATCAGACGGACGGTTAGCCAGGCGAAGGATAGTGAACGGGGCG
>JAVEEO010000479.1 GCA_030840415.1 Pseudonocardiales bacterium
GTGTCGGCCGAGAATCTGCTGCGCGACAACGCCGACCGGGCAGTCAACGCGTTGTTCGCCGGCACCGTGCTGCTGCCCCGGTTCGACCAGGTCAAGCACGGCGAGACGGTCTACGCCCTCGCGCGGCGGGTCGGCGTTACCGCAGCTGCCCTGCTCGGCGGCTGGCGCAACGGCCGGTCACCGGTGCCGGCCGGCGTCGTGCTGGCCATCGCGCCGACCACCGCAAGCCTGAGTGCCGACTGGTCGCTGGCCCAGTACGCCGCGCAGTCGCGGTGCACCCCCGGCGACATCGCCCGGGCCAACCCGGACGTGGCCGGGCTGATCGCCGACGGCATCAGCCTGCAGGTCGAAGGCATCGTGCGGAACACCGCCGGCTCGACGTTCAGCTCGCTGGTCTCGGACTTCGCGAAGGTGGGGGTGACCACCACGGTCGAACAGATCGCGGTCATCAACCAGAACGTCAACGGCATCTTCGCGTTCGGCGGCGAGGTCACCACCTACCGGGTCGACCGGCGGCTGGTCGAGGCCGCCAGCACCGTCGACGCGCTGGTCACCGAGTTCTTCGGTGGCGACCTGGAAGCCTTCTGCGCACTCAACGGCGATCTGCCGGGGCTGCTGCGGCAGGACACCCGGTTGCAGGTGGGCCAGGACACCATTGCCGCGCCGGCCGATCCGCTGCGGCAGTTCCTCGACCAGTCCGCCGGCCTCAGCCTGGCCGACTTCGCCGCCGTGAACGCCGCGAGCGTGCTGGCCACCGGAGTGGTGCTGCTGCTGCCGGCGCTGCTGGATCCGGCGAAGCTGGTGGCGAGCCCGTACGGCATCCAGCCCGGCCGGACCCTGCACCAGATCGCCACCCTGTTCTCCTCGACCAGCGAACTGCTCGGCGAGCAGAACCAGGACCAGCGCGGGGTGTTCGTCCCCGACCAGACCGTGACGGTGACCGGCTTCGGCTCGGTCCGCACCGGCCCGGACGATTCGCTGGCCAGCCTGCGGCTGAAGTTCCCGGACGGCTCGCAGCCCGGCCTGCCGCAACTGATCGAAGCCATTGCCGACCAGGACGGCCTGCTGCTGCCGGGTGCCGTGCTGGTCTGCCCGGCCCCGTCGGCGGCGGCTGCCGGCAGCTCGGATCCGACGACGATCGCGGCGCTGGCGAGCGCGTTCCTGACCCCGGACGACGGGGTGCTGCTGGCCAAGTGCAACGCGGCACTGGGCGGTTTCCTCGCGCCAGGCTCGCAATTCTCCCTCGGCGGGCACAGCTTCACCGTCGGCTCCCAGCAGACGCTGGCCAACACCCTCGGCCTGGTCAACCCGGTGCTGGCGGTGCCGTTGAGCTATGAGGCGTTCCTGGCCGCGATGCTGGACCAGCCGGTGCTGGATCCGGCCAGCAGGTTCCTGCTGCCGCCGCCGGGCGCCCTGCTGCGGGCCGCGCTGCCGGCGACCCCGCCGATCACCGACGTGCTGACCGAGCTGTCCTGCACGGTCACGGTGAGCCGGCCGGTCACCGAGATCGCGGAGAGCTTCGCGGCCGTGTCGGAGGTCCGGCAGGCGAGCAGCAGGATTCCCCCGGCGACCACCGGGGAACCGGCGACGCTGAGCGGGTTCGCCGCCGCGCTGGCCCGGGCGTACAGCGGCCAGCTGTGGCTGGGTACCGCCTCGGCCCGGGAGCAGGGGGCGCAGCGGCAGTACGTGGTGCGCTTCGCGGCTCCGGACGGCAGCGCCGCGGAAACCGAGGCCGGCCATGCGATCCGGCGGGTCAGCCTGGGCGGCCGGCCGGCCTTCCTGGGACTGCCGCCGCTGTCCAACAGCCTGATCTCGCGCACCGCCGCGATCCGCGGCTACCTGTCCGGAAGCACGCCGCCGTTCACCTCCGACAGCCAGACCCTGATGTTCCAGTCGGTGGACGTGACCGAATGGGCGCGGGACCTGCTGGCCACCGTGGACCTGGTGCTGTCGCCGAGCTATGCCTCGGCCGGCTACCTCGCCACCGCCACCGGCCCGGCTGGCTCTCCCGTCTTCGACGAGCTGGTGGCGGCGAAGGCGGTGCTGGCCACCAAGATCGCCCAACAGCTGGCGCCGGTCCTCACCGGCAGCGTCGCGCTGGACCTGGCAGCGGCGCAGCAGTCGCTGGAACAGCAATTGCGGGTGAACCTCTCGGCCGGCTACGACACCGATGCCGTGGTGCAGGTCGCCTCGGCGGTGCAGGCCAGCTTCGGCAGCTCCGGCGCAGACGCCGGCGGCCACCGGCTGGCGGGCAAGGCGCTGGCCAATCCGGTGAACCTGTCGAGGGGTTCGACGCTGCAGCAGCTGGCCGACCGCTTCCTGGTCTCGGTGCAGGCGGTGGTGGAACTGCTGTCGGCAACCACCAACGTGCTTGCCACCGGCACCGAGCTGCAGCTGAACACGGCGCGCTGGACGATCGGTGAGCACGACAGCCTGTCCACCGGCATCGCCGCGCTGCGCACCACGCCGGCCGGCTTCGCCGCGGCCTTCGCCGGCCAGGCCCCGCTGTTCCGGGACGGGGTGGCACTGACCATCGACGGCTTCAGCGCCCCGGTGAAGCTGGGCGACACCCTGAGCGTGCTCGCCGACGCCCTCGACGTCGACGTGGTCTACCTGGCACTGGCGAACGAGGAGCTGACCGGGCTGCTGACCGGCACGGTGTACCTGCGCGGCGAGGCGGTGACGATCACCGAGCAGACCTCGAGCCTGGCGGGTCTGGCCAGCTCGGTCCGGCTGCCGGTAGCGGTGCTCGCCCCGCTGATCGCCGACCAGGCGGTGCTGGCCGTCGACAGCGTGCCGCACGTGGTGCGCTGGGTGCCGGAATACAGCCTGAGCACCGGCAAGGTGAGCCTCGACGAGGCGAGCGGGGCGTTGACCCTGCTGCTGAGCCTGAAGAGTCGCGCGCAGTACCGCCGGCTGTTCCTCAACCTCGGCTTCGGCATCACCGCGCTGGAGTACGCCATCGCCGAGGCCGAGTACGTCGAGGGCTACCAGACCTCGAAGTGGCTGCACCTGGTCAACCCGCTGCCGTCGGACCCGGCCGAGCTGAACGGCGCGGTGATCAGCACCGACCTGGGTCAGCTCGACATCCCGGTGGCGCTGCGGGCGTACCCGACGACACCACGGCTGGTCAACCAGAGCGCGCTGGCCACCTATCCCGACACCGAGATCGCCGGGACCGAGCCGGTTTCGGCCCGGATCGCCAAGGTGCAGGCCTGGACGTACTCGGCCGGCTTCGAGCTGCAACTGGCCGCGCAGGACGTCGCCACCATCACCGTCGGCCTCAACTACGCGCCGTCGCCGTCGCTGGCGGCCGACGGCGGGCCCGACCCGTTCCCGGCGCTGGCCGAGTACGCCAGCAACGCCGCGGCGATCAGGGCCGACCTGATGACGCTGATCAGCCCGGCCGGCCGGCTGGGCACGGTCACTGCCGGCCAGTCCGCGATGGCCGCGCTGGCCGACCTCGCGACGAAGGTGGCCGGCACCTGGGGCTTCGTGCCGCCGACGCCGGTGGTGGGCCCGGACGATGGCGGCGGCCTGGTCCCGCGGGAGAGCTACAGCTGGCAGCTGCAGACCCGGACCCGCTCCGGCGACGGCGGTGAGCAGCTGCTGGCCGCGCTGGTGCTGGTCCGCGAGCCGGGCACCGACAGCTGGGGGCCGAACGGGGCGATTCCGGTGCTGGGCTACCTGGATTCCGCCGGCGTCCTGCAGCCACTGCGGCAGCCGGAGGTGCCGATCGGACCGGTGCCGCAGAGCCTGACCTACCTGTTCGACTCCGACGTCCCGGCCGGCTCCCGCCTGGTCTACGTGATCTCCTACGCCGACCTGAACGTCGTCGCCTACCAGAACGCCCGGGCCGGCCTGAGAGTCAGCCGCAACCAGAACCTGGTGCCGGGCACCGTCACCAACGACCAGTTCGTCTACCGGACGCCGCCGCTGACCTTCACCAACCTGGCGGTACCGAGCCTGCTGTGGAACGAGGGGTTGCTGTTCGGCACCGGTACCCGCGCGCAGCTGCCCGCCGCGTTGACCACCATGTTCACCGAGGTGCTCGGCACGCCGCCGACCGGGGCCGAGGTGACCCAGAAGCTCAGCGGCAGCTACGGATACCGGCTGGCCCCGCCCAGCGGGCCGCTGGAGCCGACGGACCTGGTGTCGCTGACACCGGTGTTCTACCGGCCGACCTTCTCCTACACCGACTCGGTGCCGGCCGATACCGCGGCCGCGGTCGACGGCTGGTTCGGCAGCCATCCGCCGGCTCCGGGCAACGTGGCGTTCCTCAGCTTCGACCTGCAACTGTTCTCCACCCGGACGCCGGGCCAGGTGCAGCCGCTGGTGCGCTTCGGCCGGCTCGACTTCCAGCTGACCGAATGACCTCCGCCGGCCGGGGCGGTGTCAGCCGGACTCGGCCAGCAGCCGGATCACGGTCGCGTCGCTGGTCTGCCCGAAGTCCCGATAGGCCTGGCTGACCGAGCGGAAGTCGAGCGGCTGCCAGGGGCAGACCAGCACGTCCACCTCGGCGGCCAGTGCCTGGCAGGCCGGGCCCGAACCGATCGGCACCGCCAGCGCCAGCCGGCCGGCACCGGCGGCGCGCAGCATCGCAGCCGCGGCCCGGACCGTCGCCCCGGTGGCCAGCCCGTCGTCCACCACGACCACCGGCCGGCCGGCGAGTTCCAGAGCCTCGCGCTGGCCGCGGTAGCGAATGGCTTGCTGGCCCAAGGTGTCCAACTCGGCGCGGCAGGCAGCGTCGAACTCCGCCGGCGGCACGCCGTGCTGCCGCAGCACCGGATGGTTGGCGACGACCGCGGTCCGGCTTCCGATCGCCGCCACCGCGCCCATCGCCAGTTCGGCCCGGCCGGGAAGGCCGACCTTGCGGACCAGCAGCACGTCCAGCGGCGCGGCCAGCCGCCGGGCCACCGGGGCGGCGACCGGAACCCCGCCGCGTGGCAGGCCGAGCACGAGCAGCCGGTCCCAGCCGGCACGGTCACCGGCCAGCCGCCGGGCCAGCAGCTCGGCGAGCACGGTGCCGGCCTCGTCCCGGTCGGCGTACGGCCGGCCCAGCGGTGGGTGCACCTGCCCAGCCAAGCACCGATCCGTACGCCGAGCCAGGGGCGAGCACCGTTACAGTTCCGTCCATGATCGGCATCAGCTGGGACAGCGTCCGGCTCTTCCTGCACGTGCTCGCCGCCACCGTCTGGGTCGGTGGCCAGCTCACCCTGGCGGCCCTGGTGCCGGCACTGCGCGGCGCCGGGCAGGAGGTGCCGCAGCGCGCGGCCCGGGCGTTCAACCGGATCGCCTGGCCGGCCTTCGCGGTGCTGCTGCTGACCGGCATCTGGAACGTGGCCGCCGAGAACGATCAGCTGCACGGGCGGTACCGGACGACGCTGAGCGTCAAGCTGGTGGTGGTGGCGATCTCCGGGATCACGGCCGCCGCCCACGCCCGGGCCCGCAGCCGCAGGGCGATGGCGGTGTTCGGCGCGCTCACCGGCCTGAGTGCGTTACTGGCCCTGTTCCTCGGCGTGCTGCTGGCCGGCTGAGCGTTACTGGGTCGGACTGAGGCCCAGCGCGACTTCCTGCCCGGCCTGCCACATCCGCGCGACCAGGGGAACGCCGGGCCGGTAGGCCAGGTGCAGGTAGCCGGGCGCGTCCAGCGCGATGAGGTCGGCCCGCATTCCGACCGTCAGCCGGCCGATGTCGGTGCGCCGCAGTGCTTTCGCGCCGCCGGCGGTGGCCGCGTACACCGCCTCGGCCGGGGTCATCCGCATCTCCCGGACGGCCAGCGCGATCGCCAGCGGCATCGAGGTGGAGAACCCGGAGCCCGGGTTGCAGTCGGTGGCCAGCGCGACGGTGGCTCCGGCGTCCAGCAGCCCCCGGGCATCGGGGTAGGGCGAGCGGGTGGAGAACTCGACCAGCGGCAGCAGGGTCGCCACCGTGTCCGAACCGGCCAGGGCATCGATGTCGGCGGGGGACAGGTGGGTGCAGTGGTCGGCGCTGGCCGCGTCCAGTTCGACCGCCAGCGCCACCGCACCGCCAGCGGTCAGCTGGTTGGCATGGATCCGGGGCCGCAGGCCGGCCGCGATGCCGGCCTGCAGCACCGCGCGGCTCTCGGAGACGTCAAAGGCGCCCCGTTCGCAGAACACGTCCACCCAGCGGGCGTGCTCGGCGCAGGCGGCCAGCATCGGCCCGCACACCAGGTCCAGATAGTCGGCGCGCTCGATGCCGGCCGGCACCACGTGCGCCCCGAGAAAGGTGACTTCCGGGGTCTGCTCGGCAGCGATCCGCACCGAGCGCTGCTCGGTTTCCACGTCCAGGCCGTAGCCGGACTTGCACTCGAAGGTGGTGACGCCGGCCGCCCGCAGCTCGGCCGCCAGCCGGGCCAGGTTGAGGCGCAGCCGCTCGTCCGAGGCGGCCCGGGTGGCGGCGACCGTGGACCGGATGCCACCGGCCGTGTAGGGCCGGCCGGTCATCCGGGCGGCGAACTCGGCGGCCCGGTCACCGGCGAACACCAGGTGCGCGTGCGAGTCGACGAAGCCCGGCAGCACGCAGCGGCCACCGAGGTCGACAGCGGTGTCGGCTGCTGGGGCTTGCCCGGCCCGGCCGAGCCAGCCGATCCGAGCGTCCTCGATCACCAGCGCGGCATCGACGATCTCACCGAGCTCCGGGTCCTGGGTCGCCAGCAGTCCGATGCCGGTCAGCAGCAGGCTCATGACGAGGCCTGCGACCAGTGCAATTGCATCCGAGCAATGGCCTGCTCGCGGGACATCGCCGCCACCGCTTTCTCGTCCAACCCCACCTCGTGCAACAGCTGGTAGACCAACGAGGCTGGTATTGCAGCCGCCGGCGGTATCTCCCTCGGTGAACTGCGCGGCGGTCGCACCCCGTGGTCCACGCAGTTCCAGAAGACCTCCTCGGTGACCATCAACTGGTCAGTGAGGATGTGCTTCCACAGCTGTTCGCCGTAGCTGTCGCGGTTGACCGGCCGGGAGATCCGGGTCCGGAGAATCCGGCCGTCCTCGAGCTGCAACTCGTAGGTCTCGTGGTGCCCTACCTTCTGTCCACGAGCGTTGCGAACCTCCTGCCACCCCTCGACCCGGCAGAAGCGGCGATGGTCACTGCGGGTGGGGAGGCGGCTCACCGGCTCTGCCCGAGAACCCACTCCCGCAACTGCTCATCGGTGGACAGCCCGACCAACTGAATCAGTCCCCAGTTCTCCCGATGGTTCGGGGCGGTGAGCAGGTGGTCGTTCCAGTCCTCGGCGTATTCGCGCAATGCCAGCACCAAATCGCTCACGGCCTCATCCAAGGTGTCGCCGTCACCGGAAATCGGTAGTCCCGGCAGGAACGCAGACCAGCCGCCTGCCTCGGCCACCACGACGGCCTCGGACGGTTGCAACCGGCTCAGGGCGTACCTGAACCGTTCGGCGTCGACGACAGCCACGGTCTCGGAATCCCGGCGCACGGTGGCCGCACGTCCGGAGGCTGCGGCGTCGAGAAGATCCTTCAAATGGGTTCGGGCACGGCTGTAGGTGTCGAAGTGCACGGCAGTCATGATTGCTCCTTGGTCTGAACCCAGCCTGCCCGCTCGCAACAGGTACGTCAAGTACTCAGAGTACCTACCAGCTGCTTTCTAGGGGGCTGCCTTCGCGGCGGCCTTGGCCTGCTTCTTGAACTCGCGGACCTTGTTCAGCGACTCGGCGTCGACCACGTCGGCGACCGAGCGGTAACCCTTGAGGGCGTAGTCCCCGGCGGCGGCCTTCCAGCCGCGCGGCTGCACGCCGAGCTGCTTGGCCAGCAGCGCGACGAGGATCCGCGCCGTCTGATCGCCGAAGCCCGGCAGCGCCTTGAGACGCTTGTGCAGCTCGGCCCCGGTCCTGGCCTCGGTCCAGATCCTGCTGGCATCGCCGCCGTAGTCGGACACCACGAGGCGGGCGAGTTCCTGGACGCGCGCGGCCTTGGCGGCCGGGTAGCGGTGGATTGCCGGAGGGGTCCGGCACACCGCCGCGAACTCCTCCGGGTCGGCGGCCGCGATGGCCGCCGGATCCAAGGAGCCGAACCGGCTCAGGATCTTCCAGCCGCCCCGGAAGGCGTGCTCGATCGGATACTGCTGATCGAGCTGCATTCCGATGACGAGCGCCAGCGGGTGCTCGTCGAGCACGGCGTCGGCCGCCGGAAGGTTTGTGATCTGAAAGCCTGTGCGCTCGGTCATGCGGTCATCTTGGCCCAGGACGATCCGCTGCGGTACCGGACGGTGCGGCCGAGTCAGGCCGGGCTCAGCCGCCGTTGACCTGGTCGCGGAACTGGGTGCTCCTCGCTAAGGGGGCACGGGACGTGGGTTCGACCCGAGATGTCGCATGATCCAACCGCTGCTCGCGGCACGGCGTCAAACCGGAGGCGGCTCAGCGGAGCGCGATGAGCAGGCCGGCCAGCACGAACAGCACCGCCGAGATCCGGTCGATCCGGGACTTGGAATCGGCGGCCGACAGCAGTTTTCGCGCCAGTTCGGCCATCAACCCGTAGCCCAGCACGACCACCGCCTTCACCAGCACCAGGATCGTGCACAGGATCAGGTAGCTCTGCACGCTGACGTCGGAGACCTCGATGACGCCGGGCAGCAGCGCGACGTAGAACACCAGCGCGATCGGGTTGGACAGGGTCATCGCCATGCCCAGCCCGACCTCCCGGACCAGGCTTGTGGGCGCGGTCGCCGCGGCGGCCAGCAACCGGCCGGCCCGGCGCCATTTCTTGATCCCGAGCCAGATCAGGTAGGCCGCCCCCAGGTAGCGCAACACCGCGAAGGCCGGTCCGAGGGCGGCCACCAGGCCGGTCAGCCCGATCACCGCGGCGGACAGCAGCGCCAGCTTGCCGACCACGATGCCACCGGCCAGCGGAAAGCCGGACCGGATGCCGTTGCCCAGCGTCCGGGCCAGCAGTCCGGCGATCTCCGGGCCGGGCGCGGCGGCCGAGGCCGCGAACGCCAGCATAAAGACGGCGTACTGGGTCATCGGCTCCGGCTAGCGCAGGCAGGGGTGATCGGGCTCTTCCACCTTGAGCCGGTCCAGCCAGGCGAACAGGTCCTTGTTGGTGAACAACCTCTCGCCCCAGGTCTCGGGCGACTCCGGCAGTGGCTTGCCGGCCAGGATGTAGTCGGTGACGATGTCGTAGAACTGGGCCAGGCACACCGCGCCCACGTGCAGCCGCAGCGACGAACCGGTCTCACCCGGCGCGATGGCGAAGTAGTCGGCCCGGATGATCTTGCCGGTGTCGACGGACTTGGCCATGTGGTGCACGGTGGTGCCGAAGTCGGCGTCGTTGTTGTAGATGGCGTAGTACTGGCTGCCCAGCCCGCGGTGCCGGGGCGGCGCCGGGTGGAAGTTGATGGCGCCCTTGCGGGCCTTGGTGAAGATCTCCTCGCGGATGATCAGGTCACCGCGGTAGGAGATGATCCAGTCGCCCTCCCACTCGTCGACCAGCGCCGGGTAGGGATCGCCCGGATCCCAGTAGACGACATCGAGGTTGGGAAACACCGTCCTGGCCCACTCGACGCCCAGGTCGCACCAGACCATCGTGCACACGATGAGCAGGACCTTGTCCTGTGAACCGGGGCCGGTCAGCGCTTGCCTACCATTCATCGAGAGCCTCTTCCGGGTCTGCCAGGGTCCGATTCGTAACTATCGCCACCTTACCGTGACGCTCCGGACGCGCGACGATACAGCGTCGGAGGATCTCGGCCGGCTTCCCGGCAGGACCCGCAGAGAGGAACCCCGTGAGCGCCACCTTCTCCGCCCAGGCCCAGCTCGGCTGGCAGGCCGGGCAACTCTCGGCCCGGCCCGGGCGGCCGACCCAGCCGCCATTGCCGCCCGGGCTGCACCAGCTGGCCGGCGACGACCAGGGCAGCGCCGGCCGGGAGGCGGCCCTGCTGGTGCCCCCGGTCCCGGCCGACCGCGCGCTGCCGCTGGTGGTGCTGCTGCACGGCGCCACCTCGCGTCCGGACCGGGTGTTGCCGGTGCTGCGTGCCGATGCCGAGCGGACCGGGTTCCTGCTGCTGGCGCCGAAGTCGCACGAGTACAGCTGGGACATCATCGGCGGCGGCTTCGGCCCGGACGTCGCCACCCTGGACCGGCTGCTGGTCGAGGTCTTCGACCGCTTCGAGGTGGACCCGGCCCGGATCGCGCTGGCCGGCTTCTCCGACGGCGCCTCCTACGCCCTGTCGCTCGGGCTGGTAAACGGCGAGCTGTTCAGCCGGATCCTGGCCTTCTCGCCCGGCTTCCTGGTGCCCGGCCGGCGGGCCGGCAAGCCCGCCGTCTTCCTCTGCCACGGCGACGCCGACACCGTGCTGCCGATCGAGCGCTGCGGCCGGCCGCTCGCCGCCCGGCTGAGGGCCGACGGCTACCCGCTGGACTACCGGGAGTTCGCCGGCGGCCACACGGTGCCTGCCGACCTGGCGACCGCCGCGGTGCGGCCGCTCGCCGGCTGAGCGGGCCTACCGCCAGCGCCACACGGTGACCAGGACGATCACCGCGTAGCCGGCCAGCAACAGCCAGGTCAGGCTCGGACGGGTGCTGGTCTCGCGCCCGGGCAGGCCGCCCAGCAGCGCCCGGCGGCGTTGCAGCAGCATCATCGCGCCCACCTGCTCGGCCCGCTCCTGCCGGCCGCGCTCGCCGGCCGGATCGTCGAACGGTCCCACTTCGGAGACGAGGTCGGGTTGCCAGGCCACCGACAGCACCCCGCCTACGCGGCGCACCCCGTGCAGCCGGTCCCAGGGAACCGAGACCCTTCGCCAGCGGCCGGTGATCTCGAACCGCTGGTGGCTGAGCCGCAGCGAGCCGAGCAGCCTGCCGGCCCCGGCGGCGGTCAGCTGACCGCAGTACAGCATCAGGATCAGCAGGGCGTACCGGTCAGGCCTGCCGGCGACCACCGCCATCGGAAAGCCGGCCAGGCCGGCAAGCAGCAGGAGCGCGCCGACCGCCCGGGTCCGAGCCCGCGGCCGCAGCGTCACCGGCAGCTCGATCGGTTGGCGCAGGCTGTCCGGGTCGACCGCTGACCCGGCGAACAACTCGCGACCCGGGCCGCTGCCCGCTCCGACCAGCTGCTGCCAGTAGCCGCGCAGCCAAAGCGCCGGCCGTGGGTCGGCCAGCTCGGGCAGCTGCTGCCGCCGCCCGGGCCGGCCGATCCGTAGCCGCCCGTCCGGCAGCAGCACCGCATCGTCGGTGACCAGCATGGCGACCCCGCCGTCGCGCAGGTCGCCGATCAGCACGGCATCCTCGATCCGCCCGGGCGGTGGCGCGAACCGCTCGAGCCCGGCCGGGTCCTCGTCGCGCCAGGCCCGGCCGAAATCCTCCTGGGCCCGGTAGTCCCAGCTTCCGGGGTCCCGGTTCTCGGCGTCCCGGTTTTCGCTGTCCCCGGTCACGGCATCGCCCTCCGTGGCTGCGCCGCCGGGGTCAGCCGCCTCGAACACCGCCAGCCGGCCGATCGGGAGATCGCCGTGCGGATCCGGGCCGGCCACTGCCGGCAGGATCAGCGCGCGGCTCTTGTCGTCCGGGCGGATCCGTACCCGCAGCATCGCCTGCTCGCCCGAGCGCAGCGCCGCCAGGTCCCGCTGCCAGCGCCACCCTTGTAGTAGGCACAGCAACGCCAGCAGCAAGCAGCCCGCCCCGGCGCTCTGCCAGTACGTCACGTCCTGCGGCTCGGCCACCAGCCGGATCCAGTCCGGGTCCCGCGGGTCCAGCAGCACCGGGGTGCTCGAATGCAGCGGATAGGGATCGGTGTAGTCATAGACGTCGATCGGGTACTCCCGGGTGCTGCCCGACGGGGTCCGGACCTCGACGGTGACGGATTCGTCCGGGTGGATCTCGACGATCCGCGCCGGCACCTGGACCGCTCGTCGCAGGTGCGCCCGCTCGGTGGACACCTCGTGTGCGTACCAGGCGAAGAACCCGACACCGGCCAGCACGAGCACGCCCGCGACCAGCCGGCGGCGGGCCGCCCCGTGAATCTCCGGCGCCGCCGGGGCAGCAGCCCGTCCGCTGCCGGCGGCGGCATCGGCGATCCGGCGCTGTTCGGCGATTCCGCGCACCAGCCGCACCGCGACCAGCGCGCAGAGCAGGCCGTACAGGCCGAAGGCCCAGCGAGCTCCGGTCACGTCGTCGTAGCGGAGGTCGATGAGGCCGAAGGCAACTCCGCTCAGGCAGCCGAGCAGCGGCAGCCACCACAGCAGCACCAGCGTGGCCAGCAGCACTACGAACGCGAACGCGAAGCTCGAGTCGGGCCCGCACACGGACGGATCCTGCGGCGTGCACCGGGTGGTGTCGCTGGCGAACGCCACCACGACCGCGACCAGCCACAGCGAGGGCAGGACGAGGCTGGTGACCGAGCGGGGCAGCCCGGCGCGCAGCCAGCGCCGGGCCAGCGCCGGGGTGAGCTCGGACGCGGCGGGCAGCACGGCAACCCCTCTCGGCGCGACCGGCTCGGCACGGAGGCCGGCGCAGGGTGGTTACGCGCAGTGACAGCCGGGAAGGCTAACAGCCCCGCGGCGATCCTGAGGTCGGTTCCCGGCCGGTCACTGCTCCCGCATCGGCACCCGTACCCCGCGCTCGGCGGCGACCTCGTCGGCGCGCGGATAGCCGGCGTCGACATGCCGGATCACGCCCATCCCGGGGTCGTTGCTCAGCACTCGGGCCAGCTTCTCGGCCGCCAGCGGCGTGCCGTCGGCCACGCTGACCTGGCCGGCATGGATGGAGCGGCCCATCCCGACCCCGCCGCCGTGGTGGATCGACACCCAGGTGGCGCCGCTGGCGACGTTGACCATCGCGTTGAGCAGCGGCCAGTCCGCGATCGCGTCCGAGCCGTCGGCCATCGCCTCGGTCTCGCGGTACGGCGAGGCGACCGAACCGGAGTCCAGGTGGTCGCGGCCGATCACGATCGGGGCACTGACCTCGCCGCTGGCGACCAGGTCGTTGAACGCCAATCCGGCCTTGTCGCGCTCGCCGTAGCCCAGCCAGCAGATCCGGGCCGGCAGCCCCTGGAAGTGCACCCGCTCCTGGGCCATCGTGATCCACCGGTGCAGCGACTCGTTCTCGGGGAAGAGTTCGAGCACGGCCCGGTCGGTACGGGCGATGTCCTTGGCGTCCCCGGACAGCGCCGCCCACCGGAACGGGCCCTTGCCCTCGGCGAACAGCGGGCGGATGTAGGCGGGCACGAAGCCGGGAAAGGCGAAGGCGCGGGAGTAGCCGGCCAGCTGCGCCTCGCCGCGGATCGAGTTGCCGTAGTCGAACACCTCGGCACCGGCGTCCTGAAAACCGACCATGGCCTCGACGTGGCGGGCCATCGAAGCCCTCGCCCGGCCGGTGAACTCCTCCGGCTTGCGGGCGGCGTAGTCCTTCATGTCGTCGAACTCGACGCCGATCGGCAGGTAGGACAGCGGGTCGTGCGCCGAGGTCTGGTCGGTGACGATGTCGATCGGGGCGCCGTTGGCCAGCAGCTGCGGCACCAGCGACGCGGCGTTGCCCAACAGCCCGATCGACAGCGGCCGGCGGGCGTCGCGGGCCTCGACGGCCAGCTGCAGCGCGTGCTCCATCGAGTCGGCCTGCACGTCGAGGTAGCGGTGTTCGATCCGGCGTGCGATCCGGGACGGATCGCAGTCGATGCAGATCGCCACCCCGTCGTTCATGGTGACCGCCAGCGGCTGCGCCCCGCCCATCCCGCCCAGACCCGCGGTCAGGGTGATGGTGCCGGCCAGGGTGCCGTTGAACTTCTTCGCCGCCACCGCGGCGAAGGTCTCATAGGTGCCCTGCAGGATGCCCTGGGTGCCGATGTAGATCCAGGACCCCGCCGTCATCTGGCCGTACATGGTCAGCCCGAGCTGCTCCAGCCTGCGGAACTCCTCCCAGTTGGCCCAGTCGCCGACCAGGTTGGAGTTGGCGATCAGCACCCGGGGCGCCCACTCGTGGGTCGGCAGCACTCCGACCGGACGGCCGGACTGCACCAGCAGGGTCTCGTCCGGCTTGAGGGTGGTCAGGGTCCGGACGATCGCGTGGTAGCTGGGCCAGTCCCGGGCCGCCTTGCCGGTGCCGCCGTAGACCACCAGGTCCTCGGGATGCTCGGCCACCTCGGGATCGAGGTTGTTCATCAGCATGCGCAGGGCGGCTTCCTGCTGCCAGCCCTTGCAGGTCAGGGTGGTTCCACGCGGGGCGCGAATGACGTCAGCGGACATGCGTCCGTTCTACACCATCTTCGGACGTCGCCGGCTCAGACGTAGCCGCGCTTGAGCAGCATGCGCGCGCCCGAGCGGAAGCCGGCGGCGTCGGGGACGTGGAACTGGAAGGCGTCGGCGATGCGCACGATGGCGTTG
>JAVEEO010000504.1 GCA_030840415.1 Pseudonocardiales bacterium
CGCCCCGGCCGCCGGCGCCCCGTGACCGCTCATCGGTTGGCTCCGCTCATGACGGGTTGATCTTGAGTTCGGTCACCATCGCCCCCAGCGAGCCGTCCTCCAGGTCCAGCTCGTGGCCCATCCGGTCGCGTTTGGTCATCAGATAACGAATGTTCTCGGCGTTGGCGCGCACCGGCAGCGGAACCCGCTCGAGAATATGCAGCCCGTAACCGTCGAGCCCGACTCGTTTTGCGGGGTTGTTGGTCAGCAGGCGCATCGAGCGCACACCGATGTCGACGAGGATTTGTGCGCCGATCCCGTAATCCCGGGCATCAGCCGGTAAACCCAGCCGCAGGTTGGCGTCGACGGTATCGGCGCCGGCGTCTTGCAATTGGTAAGCCTGCAATTTGTGCATCAGCCCGATGCCGCGGCCCTCGTGACCGCGCATGTAGAGCACCACGCCCCGGCCCTCCCGGGCCACCGCGGCCAGCGAGGCATCCAGCTGCGGGCCGCAGTCGCAGCGCAGCGAGCCGAAGATGTCGCCGGTCAGGCACTCCGAGTGCACCCGCACCAACAGGTCGGTGCCGTCGCCGATGTCGCCGAAGACGAAGGCGACGTGCTCGCGGTCGTCGTAGGAGGAGGAGTAGCCGTGGGCGATGAACTCGCCGTAGCGCAACGGCACCCGGGCGCTGGCCTGGCGCTCGACCAGCTTCTCGAACCGGCGCCGGTAGGCGATCAGGTCGGCAATCGAGATCATCACCAGGCCGTGCTCGTCGGCGAAGGCCCGCAGCTCCTCCGACCGCGCCATGCCGGACGGATCCTTCTCGCTGACGATCTCGCACAGCACGCCGGCCGGCTGCAGTCCCGCCAAGGTCGCCAGGTCCACCGCCGCCTCGGTGTGCCCGGGACGGCGCAGCACGCCACCCTCCTTGGCCCGCAGCGGCACGATGTGACCGGGCCGGGAAAGGTCTGCCGAGGTGGTGGTCGGGTCGGCGAGCAGCTTGACGGTGTGGCAGCGGTCCGAGGCCGAGATGCCGGTGCTGACCCCCTCGCGGGCGTCCACCGTGACGGTGTAGGCGGTGCCGCGCTTGTCCTGGTTGGTGCGCACCATCGGCGGCAGGTCGAGCCGATCGGCGTCGGCGTCGGTGATCGGGACGCAGATGTAGCCGGAGGTGTAGCGCACCATGAAGGCGATCAGCTCCGGGGTCGCGAGCTCGGCGGCGAAGATCAGGTCGCCCTCGTTCTCACGGTCCTCGTCGTCGACCACCACCACCGGCCGGCCGGCCGCGATTTCGGCGATCGCCTTGTGAATCGGGTCCAGCATGTCAGGTGCCGCCGTTCGTCGTTGTGCTTCTCCTATAGGTCAGCAAGCGTTCGGTGTACTTGGCCAGTACGTCCACTTCCAGGTTGGCGGGATCGCCCACGGCCCGGTCGACGAGGGCGGTCGCCCGCAGGGTTTCGGGGATCAGACCCACCTCGAACCAGTCGGTTCCGTCCGGTTCGACGCCGACCGCCGCGACCGTCAGCGACACCCCGTCGACGGCGATCGAGCCCTTCTCCGCGACATAGCGGGCCAGGCCCTGCGGGATCGAGAACCGGAAGGTCTCCCAGGCTTCGCCGGGGGTACGGGCCAGCACCGTCGCGGTGCCGTCCACGTGGCCCTGCACGATGTGGCCATCGAGCCGGCTGTCCAACCGGGCCGCGCGTTCCAGGTTCACCCGCTGGCCGGTGCTCAGGCCGCCGATCGCGCTGCGCTGCAGGGTCTCGGCCATCACGTCGAATTCCAGGTCGACCAAGTCCGTGCCGGCCGATTCGCCCTGCGTCGTGGGATGCTGGCCGACCACGGTGAGGCAGGCCCCGTTGACGGCTATCGAGGCGCCGTGCGGCACGTCCTGGGCGACGGTCCGGGCCCGGATCCGCAACACCGCGGAACTGCTGCCCGAGGTGAGCCGCACGACCTCGCCGACCTCGGAGATGATGCCGGTGAACATCGCTAGTCCTTTCGCGGCGCGGGTTCGGCCGCAGTCGGCCCGAGGGGCCGTCCGGTGATCCTGAGGTCGTCACCGAGCCGCTGCACGTCGTGTATCTCCAGTGAGACAGCCCGGGACATCGTCCTTATTCCTGCATCCTCCAGCACGGCGGGTCCGGCGCCCAGCAGTTTCGGGGCGATATAGGCCACCACCTCGTCGACCAGGCGGGCCTCCAGAAAGGCGCCGGCCAGCGTCGGGCCACCCTCCAGCAGGACGTGGCGCACCCCGCGGTCGAACAGCGCCTTCAGCGCGAACCGCGGCACCGCGGTGTCGAGCACCACCGTCTCGGCCGCCTCGTCGAACACCCGGGCCTCCGGCGACACCCGGTGCCGGCGGTCCATCACCACCCGCAGCGGCTGCCGGTCGGCCAGCTCATCCGGGGCCAGGCCCCGGACGCCGCGCACGGTCAGCTGCGGGTCGTCCATCAGCACGGTTCCGCTGCCGACCACGATCGCGTCCACCACGTCGCGCAGCGCGTGCACGTCGGCCCGCGACAGCGCGTTGCTGACCCAGCGCGAGGTGCCGTCGGCCGCCGCACTCCGGCCGTCCAGGGTGCCGGCGTACTTCCAGGTGACGAACGGGCGAGCCTGCATCACCGCGTGCCGCCAGGGCCCGAGCGCGCCGCGCAGCACCTCGGCCTGCTCGACGCCGGCCAGTACCTGCAGGCCCGCCTCGCGCAGTCGCTCGGCTCCCCCGGCGGCCACGGGGTTGGGATCGTCGACCGCATAGACCACCCGGACGATGCCGGCCTCGATCACCGCCTCGGTACAGGGGCCGGTGCGGCCGGAGTGGTTGCACGGCTCGAGGGTGACGACCAGGGTGCCGCCGACCGCCCGCCGGCCGGCCTCGGTCAGCGCCATCACCTCGGCGTGCTCCTTGCCGGCCGGCTGGGTGGCACCCTCGCCGGCGATCCGGCCGTCCGGGTCGAGCACCACCGCGCCCACTGCCGGGTTCGGGCTGGTCCGCCCGGCGACCCGGGCCGCGAGTTCGGCGGCCAGCCGAATCGCGGCGGTCTCGGCGTCGCTGGGTTGGGTCGGGTTCATAGCCGGCCGGCCGCGTGCGCGCAGCGCGCCATGCCCGCCCGGGCCTGCTCGCGCAGCCGCCGGACCGCCTCGGCCGGATCGGCCGCCTCGTAGACCGCCGAGCCGGCCACGAAGACGTCCACGCCCGCCTCGGCGGCCTGCTCGATGGTGTCGGCGCTGATGCCGCCGTCGATCTCGATGAACAGCCGCAGATGGCCGGCGTTGACGTGCTCCCGGGCGGTACGTACCTTGCCCAGCACCTCGGGCATGAAGCGCTGGCCGCCGAAGCCGGGCTCGACCGACATCACCAGCAGGGTGTCGAATTCTTTGAGGACGTCCAGGTAGGGCTCGAGCGGGGTGCCGGGCTTCACCGACAGCCCGGCCAGCGCGCCGGCCGACCGGATCGCCCGGGCGGTACCGGCGAGGTCGCGGGCCGCCTCGGCGTGGAAGGTGACGTTGGCCGCCCCCACCTCGGCGTAGCCGGGCGCCCAGCGGTCCGGGTCCTCGATCATCAGGTGGCAGTCCAGCGGCAGCTCGGTTGCGCGCAGCAGGCTCTTGACCACCGGCAGGCCCAGCGTCAGGTTCGGCACGAAGTGGTTGTCCATCACGTCAACGTGCAACCAGTCGGCCTGGGACACCGACTCGGCGGCGGCTCCCAGGTTGGCGAAGTCCGCCGACAGGATGCTCGGAGCGATCATGGGCTCCGGGGCTGAGGCGGGCCCACGAAGTCCGGGCACATCGGGATGTCGCACAGGTGTAAGTCTAGGTGGCGCCCGAGCACCCGATTGCCCGAGGCTTGCGCAGTTCGGCGGGGCTCCCCGGCAGCGGTGCGCCCGCCCACCCCGGCGCAGTGCCAGCTGAGCCGGCAGTGCTAGCCGAGCCGGCGCAGTGCGGCGAAGAACATCGCGTCGGTGCCGTGCCGGTGCGGCCACAGTTGCACCATCGCCGAGCCGCCAGTGTCGGGGACCCCGGCGAACGCGGCCCGGGCGTCGACCAGCTCGACCTGCGCCGAACCGGCCAGCAGCCGCTCGATCTGGTGCCGGGTCTCGTCCAGGTGCGGCGAGCAGGTCGCGTAGCCGACCAGCCCGCCGGGCCGTACCAGCCGCAGCGCCGCGGCCAGCAACTCCTCCTGCAGCGTGATCAGCTCCGGCAGGTCGGCGGGGCTGCGCCGCCAGCGGGCCTCGGGCCGGCGGCGCAGGGCGCCCAGGCCGGTGCACGGCGCGTCCAGCAGCACCCGGTCATAGCCGCGCTCGTCGGATTCGAGGGTCCGGGAATCGCCCACCAGGATCTCGACGTCCCAGCCCTCGGTGGCCCGGGCGATCAGCTCGGCTCGGTGCGGGTGCAGCTCCTGGGCGGTCAGCCGCGCTCCCCGGCCGGCTGCCAGCGCGGCCAGCAGGGCGGCCTTGCCGCCGGGCCCGGCACACAGGTCCAGCCACCGCTCGTCCGGCCCGGTCAGCGGCAGTTCGGTCAGCGCCAGCGCGCACAACTGGCTGCCCTCGTCCTGCACCCCGGCCCGGTGCTGCCGGACGGCCTCCAGCGCGCCGGGCTCGCCGCCGGAGCTCAGCCGCACCGCATACGGCGAGTACCGGCCGGGTTCGCCGCCGGCCTCGGCGGCGAGCTCGGCCTGCGAGATCCGGCCGGGCCAGCCGACCAGGTGGGTCTCCGGGCGCTCGTCGTCGGCCGCCAGCGCGTCCGCCAGTTCGGTGGTGCCGGCCGGGTCTGCGGGGTCGGCGCCGAGCGCGTCGGCGAAGGCGGCCACGATCCAGCCCGGATGGCTGTAGCGCAGTGCCAGCCGGCCCAGCGGCGAGGCGTCGCCGACGATCTCGTCGCACCAGCCGTCCAGGTCGCGGGCGCTGACCTTGCGCAGCACGGCGTTGACGAAGCCGGCGGCCCGGGCGTTGCCGGTGGCCCGGGCCAGGTCGACGGTGGTGGCCACCGCCGCGTGGGTGGGGATCCGGGTGCGCAGCAACTGGTAGGCACCGAGTCGCAGCAGGTTCAGCACCGCGATCTCGATGTCGTCGAGGTCACGGCTGGCGCACCGGCGCAGCACCTCGTCCAGGGTGCCGGCGGCCCGCAGCGTGCCATAGCCGAGCTCGGTGGCAAGCGCGGCGTCCCGGCCGGTCAACCCGGCCTCGGCAAGTCTGCGCGGCAGCACCAGGTTGGCGTAGGCGTCCTGCTCACTGACCGCCTGCAGCACCGCGAAGGCAGCTGCCCGGGGTGCGTCGGCCATCGGGGCAGCCTCTGCCTCGCGCTGGGCAGCCGCCGGCCGGGACGGCCGGATTCCCTGCGACCGGCCGCTGCGCGCGCGGGTCTGGTCAGACCGGCTGCCCTGCCGCCGTTGCGACGGTGACCGGCCGGGGTCGGACCGGCTGCCCTGCCGCCGGTCCTGCGGGTTGTCAGCCAAGCCGCTCACCCGATTCCAGGCGCAGACCGCGGGCCCAGTCCGCGGCCGGCATCGGCTTGCGGCCGGCGGCCTGGACGGTGCCCAACCGGACCGGAGCGGTGGCCGTCCCCACCAGCACGGCGTTCTTGCCGACCAGCAGCTCGCCGGCGGCCAGTTCCTCGCCGCCGGCCAACTCGGCGGGCGAGCTGATCACGACCGGGCCCAGCTTGAGCCGGCCGTCCCGGAAGTCGGTCCAGGCCCCGGGCTCCGGGGTACAGGCCCGGATCCGGCGGTCCACCGCCAGCGCGGGCCGGCCGAAGTCGATCCGGGCGTCGGCGACGGTGAGCTTCGGCGCGTGGGACACCCCCTCGGCCGGTTGCGGCTGGGGACGCAGCGAGCCGTCGGCGATGCCGTCCAGGGTGGCCACCAGCAACTGGGCGCCGGCCTCGGCGAGCCGCTCCAGCAGCTCGCCACTGGTGTCGCCGGCCCGGACCCGCTCGGTCAGCACCCCGTACACCGGCCCGTCATCCAGGCCGGGCCCGATCCGGAAGGTCGACGCGCCGGTGGTGTCGTCGCCGTGCAGGAGGGCGTGCTGCACCGGCGCCGCCCCGCGCCAGGCCGGCAGCAGCGAGAAGTGCAGGTTGACCCACCCGTGCCGGGGCAGGCTCAGGGCCGGCTCGCGCAGCAGGGCGCCGTAGGCAACCACCGGCGCGCAGTCGACGTCCAGCTCGGCCAGCCGCCGGACGAACTCGGGGTCTGATGGCCGCTCGGGGCTCAGCACCTCGACCCCGGCCCGCTCAGCGAGTTCGGCCACCGGGGACGGCGACAGCCGGCGGCCCCGGCCGGCGGGCGCCTGCGGACGGGTCAGCACCGCGACCACCTCGTGCGCCGGATGCGCCAGCAGCGCGCGCAGCGACGGCACCGCCACCGCGGGGGTGCCGGCGAACAGCAACCTCACCGAGGCGCGCCGAACACGCCGGCGCGGCTGGGGTGCGGGCTGAGCTTGACCACCGGTGGGGTGAGGCCGGCCCACTCGGCGTTGCGGATCTCGGCCAGCGCCGCCTTGCGGGTCTGCGGGTCCAGCCGGTCGACGAACAGCACCCCGTCCAGGTGATCGGTCTCGTGCTGGATACAGCGCGAGAGCCGGTCGGTGCCGATCACGGTGATCGGGTCCCCGTAGCAGTTCTGGCCGTGCGCCACGACGTGTTCGAGCCGGCGGCAGTCCCAGCTGAGACCGGGGATGGACAGGCAGCCCTCTGGGCCGTCCTGAGTCTCCTCCGATGGGAAGTGCAGCACCGGGTTGATCAGGTGGCCCTGCTCCTCCTCCGAGATCCGGTAGGTGAACACCCGCAACCCGACCCCGATCTGCGGCGCGGCCAGGCCAGCGCCCGGCGCGTCGATCATGGTCTCGGTGAGGTCGGCGACCAGCCGGCGCAACTCCTTGTCGAAGACCGTCACGGGCTCCGCCGGAGTGCGCAGCACCGGGTCACCGAACAGGCGGATCGGTTGAACTGTCACCCGCCCATTCTAGAGACGCCGAAAGCCGGCCTCCGCACGCCGCGACGTACGGAGGCCGACCCCGGTCCCCGCGCCTCAGTGAGTGGCGACCGCCTGCTCAGCGCCGGCTCCGGTGAGCGAGCGGACCTCCATCTCGGCCGCCTTCTCCGGTGTCGAGGCTCCACGGCTGGTGAGCGTCCCGATGATCGCGAGCAGGAACGACAGCGGGATCGTGACGATGCCCGGGTTGTCGAGGCCGAACCAGTGGAAGTCGACCGACGGGTCGGTGATCATCGACGCGCTCTTGCCGGTGACCGGGTCGGCAGGCTTGCCCGACACGACCGGCGAGAAGACGATCAGCACCAGGCACGAGATCAGGCCGCCGTAGATGCTCATCAGCGCACCGCGGGTGTTGAACCGGCGCCAGAACAGCGAGAACACGATCGTCGGCAGGTTGGCGCTGGCCGCGATGGCGAAGGCGAGCGCCACCAGGAACGCGACGTTCTGGCCGTTGGCCAGGATGCCGCCGATGATGGCGATGACGCCGATGACGACAGCCGTCACTCTGGCGACGCGGACCTCGCCGTCGCTGGTGACCTGCCCGCGCTTGAGCACGTTGTTGTAGACGTCGTGCGCGAAGGACGCGCTGGCCGTGATCGTCAGGCCGGCCACCACCGCCAGGATGGTCGCGAACGCGACGGCGGCGATGATGCCGAGCAGAATCGTCCCGCCGAGTTCGAAGGCGAGCAGCGGGGCCGCCGAGTTGGCCTTGCCGGGCGCGGCGGCGATCGCCTTCGGACCGACGATGGCGCCGGCGCCGAAGCCGAGGATGAGGGTGAACAGGTAGAAGATGCCGATCAGCCAGATCGCCCAGACGACCGAGCGGCGGGCCTCCTTGGCCGATGGCACCGTGTAGAAGCGCATCAGGACGTGCGGCAGGCCCGCCGTCCCCAGCACCAGCGCAAGGCCGAGCGAGAGGAAGTCCAGCTTGGTCAAGCTGCTCTTTCCGTACTGCGCGCCGGGGTCGAGCAGCTTCGAGCCCGCCTTGCCGGCCTGGTCGGCCTTGTCCACGGAGGCACCGAGCAGTTCGGAGACGTTGAAGCCGTACCTGCCGAGCACCCAGACGACCATCACCGCGGCGCCGACGATGAGCAGGCCGGCCTTGATGATC